>DASSQM010000287.1:0-3841 GCA_035702465.1 Anaeromyxobacter sp.
CTCGAGGGGGCGACGCTGGACCTTCCGCGGGAACGTGACGCGCTGCCCGTCGCGCCAGACCTCGAACGCCCCCAGCATCCGGATGCGCACCGGATGGGGCCACGAATCCGGCGCCTCCTCCGGTGGCGCGAGGCGCAGCTCGCGCACCAGCTCGACGGCCGCGTCGGTCTCGACGCCGCGCTCGAGCGCGAGCGCCGCGAGGCGAGCCATGACGTCGCGGCGCCAGCAGGCCCAGTGGCGCGGCGGCAGCCCGCGCTCGCGGCCGATGCGAAGGCCTTCCTCGAGCGCCACGAGCGCCTCCTCCACGCGCCCCCCGGCGAGGCGCGCGTACGCGGTCGCCAGGAGGGCGGCGCGGAGCACGAGGACCGAGTCGTTGGCGCGCGCCCACGCGACGCAGCGATCGAGCAGCGCCAGCGCGTCGGCGACCTCGCCGCGATCGACGTGGAGGAGCGCCAGCGGCTGCTCCGCCGTGGCGATCGCCATCCCCGAGCCCGACCTCCTCGCGGCGGCGAGGGCGGCGCGCGCGTTCGCGTCGGCGGCCTGGAGATCTCCGCCGCAGAGATCGACCCAGGCCGCCAGCGCGTGGTGATAGGAGTCGATCCAGGTCCCCTCGAGCGCGGCGACCTCACCCGAGAGCCGGCGGTACCGGCGCGCGCTCTCGATGTCCCCCGCCGCCAGCGCGGCGAACGTGCCGGAGGTCGCGAACAATGGGTTGAGCGCGGCGATGCCGGTGCGGCGGGCCTTCTCGAGCCCGCGCTCGACGGCGGCGAGGCTCATCGCGGGGTCTCCGGCCCGGCCGTGGAGGAACGCGTCCGCGGCGTCCCAATACAGGGAGGTGAGCGGCGTCGCGTCGGGGCTCGTGGCGAGCGGCCTCGCGCGCTCCAGCACATCGCGGGCGCGTGCCACGTCGCCTCGCCAGCCGATCCAGTACATGACCAGGTACAGGGCGAGGCGCATGCGCAGCTGCGCGGATGCCCCGGACCCGACGAGCGCGGCCGCGCGCTCGAGCCACGGCGCGATCTCCGCCGGCGAGACGCCGCGGAGCATGCACGCGGCGAGGACCCCGAACGTCACCTGCGTCTCCACGTCTTCCGACGGGAACGAGGGCGCCCGGCGGCGAAGGTCGACGAGCTCCGCCATCCAGCGGTCGATCTGCTCGTACTCGTGCCAGACGTAGAAGAACGTGCGCATCAGCGAGGCCCAGGCCGCGTACATGCCGGCGACGTCGTCGCGGTCGCGGAACAGGCGGTACGCCCGCTCGAAGTGGATCCGCGCCTCCCGGGACGCGGAGGCGCGGCGCGCGCCCAGCCAGTACGACAGCCACGGGTCGCCCTCCACCATGGCGCGCGGCAGGGCCCGGAGCCAGCCCTCGATCGACGCGAGGCGACCCTGGCGCGCCAGCGCCGGAGCGTGCGCGCGGATCACCTCGGCGAGCCGCGCCGGGCTGCCCTCCCGTGCGAGGATCGAGGCGGCGTCGTCTGCGCGGCCGGCGGCGAGCAGCAGCTCCGCGGCTCGCTCGGCGTTCGCGCGCGCCTGCGACGCATCCAGGCTCCGTCGCGCCCGCGCCATCAGGAAGGATCGGAACAGCGGATGGTACCGGTAGTGCGGCTCGGACCCGGCGAGACGTAGCGTGAAGTAGTTGCGCCGCACGAGCTCGCGAAGGATGTCCCCGGCGCCCGGATCTCCCGTGAGCGCCTCGGCGGAGGCTACATCCACCTCCGGCAGGAGAGCGGTCGCGAGCAGCAGGCGCTGCGCCTCGGGCGGCGCCCGGTCGAAGAGCTCGGTCGCGAAGTAGTCGAAGAGGACCTGGTGCTCGAGGCGGTCGAAGATCGGCCCCGATCCCTGCGCCAGCTCGGGCGACTCGAGCAGGAGGAGCGTCCCCGCGAGCCACCCGCCAGTGAGGTTCTGCAGCGTGGCGAGGGAGGACGTCGCGATGCGCGTCCCGGTGCGGACCCTCGCGAGGGCACGGGTCTCCGCCGTCGTGAGCGCGAGCTCGTCGCCGCCGACGAGCGCGAGGGCGCCGCCGGCGAGCAGGCGCGCGAACGGCGGCGGCGGCGCAGCGCGGCTCAGGACGAGCACGCGCGTGCCGTCCGCGAGCGCGCTGAGCGCGCCCGGAAGGAGCGCCTGGAGCGGCGCCGCTTCCGCGAGCTCCTGGTAGTCGTCGAGGACGATCCACGCGCCCCGCGGTAGCCGCGCGCCGAGCCGCTCGAAGAAGTGCCGCGCGTAGGCGTCGAGGCCTTGCGCGTACTCCGCCGTCAGGAGCGGGAGGGTGGCGCGGCGGTGCGACGAGACGTGCGCGGCGGCCTCGCGCAGGTAGTAGAAGAACGCGGCGGGGTCGGCGTCGCGCGCGTCGATCTGGTACCAGACGCACCTGTGGCGGCGCGCCGTCAGCCACGTCGCCGCGAGCGTGGTCTTCCCGCTCCCGGCCGGCGCGCTCACCCAGACGATGGGACTCTGCGCGCTCGCGTCGTCGAGCCGGTGGAACAGCCGGCCGCGCTCCGCGACGCCGGCCATGACCGGCATCGTGATCTTCGGGTTCCGGAGCGACGCCATCGGTCCGCTCCCCATGCGAAGCGTACAGCACATCTGCGGCAGGGCGTCGCACCTCATCTGCCGTGAGGGACCGTGATCTCGCCCGGATGTGACGGGGCGCGGTCACCGTGCGTGATCTGGATCAATCGGCTTCGTCCCACCGGGTCACCGCGGGCGTGTGCGGCAATCCGTGAGGGAACGGTGAGGTCGGCGGTCCGATGCTCACGCCCGGATCACGCGCGCCCTACGCCGCGTGAGCTCGGGAGGAAATCATGAAGACCAGCGCAGCAGCCCTCGCCTCGATCGCGCTCGCATTCGCGGGCGAGGCATTCGCGGAAGACGCGTCGATCCGGAACGGCGCGACGCTCGACGCGTACCTCGCGCAGCAGCGCGCCGAAGGACTCGAGCGCGTCGGCTGGGTGAACCCGTTCCTGCCGCAGGCCTCGGCGTCGCACGGCGATGCGGTCGCGACCGCCGGGGAGGGCGTCTCGGGCGACGCGCTGCTCGGGCGCATCGTCGCCGGCCTCGACCGCGCCGCGCTGGATCGCGGCGGCTGGAACAACCCGTACGTGCGGAACGCCGAGACCTATGAGGCCGGCCACCCGCTGCTCCTCGCGACGCCGGGGCAGGGCGTCACGACGGGTGGGCCCACGCAGGCGGAGGTGAGGCCGACGGTGGCGAGCCGGTAGCGCGGTCGGGATTGGATGACGCGCTCCGTGCAGCGAAGCGATCGCCCGTCCGCTGCGGCAACCGGCCGCTCGCCCGCGCGCAATGGTCTTTGGGCCCGACATGCGCTACATGGGGCGGCGAACGCGGGCTCGGCCCGACTCTCTCTCAGGAGGCGCTTGTCATGAATCGAACCACACGGACCACGGCCGCGGGCACCCTCGCCGCGCTGCTCGTCGCGGGCTGCGCGACGGCCGGGCGCGACACCGCCATCGGCGCGGGCGTCGGCGGCGCCGCAGGCGCCGGCCTCGGCGCGCTCCTCGGCGGCAAGAAGGGCGCGCTCATCGGCCTCGGCGTCGGGGCCCTCGCGGGCGGCTCCGTCGGCCTCTACCTCGACAAGCAGCGCAAGGAGCTCGAGCGCGTCGCCGAGGTGAAGAAGACCGAGAACGGCCTCCTCGTGCAGATGAAGAACGACATCCTGTTCGACACGGGCAGCGACTCGCTCAAGGCGGAGGGCATCGTCGAGCTGAACAAGATGGCCGACATCCTCGCCAAGTACTCGGACGACCGCGTGAAGATCGAGGGGCACACCGACTCGGTCGGCGACCCGAAGCACAACCAGGCCCTGTCCGAGCGGCGCGCC
>DASSQM010000288.1:0-4844 GCA_035702465.1 Anaeromyxobacter sp.
CGGAGCGGGCAAGCGGGCGCCCCCCTGGTGTGTCTGCGCCCCTGTAGGGCGCGTCACTTCTCCGCCTTCACGCCTCATCGATGTAGGGGTATTCCACGCCGCGACGCGTTGGCAGTTTGACGTTGATGACGCGTTGCGTTATGGTCTCCATCAGCGAGGCCGGACGCACATGTCGGCTCGCGGGAGGATTTATGACGGAGACCAGGGGCGAGAACTCGAAGTCCGTGAAGGTGCCGGAGTTCCTGCGCGAGCCGCTGTCGGTGGCGCAGGCGAAACTCGAGCAGTTCGAGGTGGATGCGCAGCGGATGCTGCGCGACCTCATGGACAGGGGACGTGCGAGCCGGAAGGACATCGAGCACATCGTAGCGCGGCTGTCCAAGCAGGACTGGACGTTCCCGGAGATGAAGCAGCGGATCGAGAAGCTCCGCGACCAGGGAATGGAGAGGGCGGCGGAGTGGAGGGGCCGGGCCGAGACGTTCCGGGCGGAGGCGCTGGAGCGAATGATCGAGCTGCAGTCCAAGGCGGTGTCCTTCCTCGGCGTCGCGACGCGCGAGGAGGTCCATGAGCTCTCGAAGGAGCTCGACCGCCTGGCGCGGCGCATCTCCAAGAACGAGAAGGGCGGCCGCGCCCGGAAGGCCAAGTCCGGGTCGGAGGCCTGACGCCATGCCCGACATCCAGGAGCTCTTCAAGGAAGCATGGTCGCAGGCCCTCGCGGGCGTGAACGCCGCCGAGGCGGAGGCGGAGAAGGTGTTCGCGAAGCTCGCCGATGCCGCGGGGTTCACGACGGACGACGTGAAGCGTCACGCCCGCGAGTTCGGCGAGCGGCTCGCGTCGCAGCGGCGCGAGATCGAGAAGGGCATCGATGACGCGGTGCGCCGCGCCGCCAGCCGGTTCCGCATCCCCTCGAAGGAGGACATCGAGGCGCTCCAGAAGCGGCTCGACGTCGTCGCGGAGCGCGTCGACGCGCTCGCGAAGGAGAAGGAGAAGCAGGCCTGATGCCCTCCTCCTCGCTGAGAACCCTCGGGGGGGCCGCCGCCGCCGTCGCGTTCTGCGCGGTGATGACCTTCCCCAGGGGCCTCGGAGAGGATCCTGCGACGCTGGGACCGCCGGAGGCGGCGGAGCCGGGACCGGTCGGGCTCGTCGATCGCGTCGACCAGCAGCTCGAGGAGCGCATCGCGGCGCTCGAGTCGCTCCAGCGCCGCGTGCTCGCGCGCACGATCGTGAGCGAGGCGGAGCAGGCGCGCATCGATCCGTTGCTCGTGCTCGCGCTCATCGAGGTCGAGTCTGCGTGGGACCCCACCGCGCTGTCCGGCCGCGGCGCGCGGGGGCTCATGCAGCTCCGCGAGACGACCATGCGGCGCGAGCTCGAGCGGCATGGCATCCCGGTCCTCGATCCCCTCGACCCGGTCGCGAACGTGCGCGCCGGCGTGCGCTACTTCCGCCGCCTGCTCGACGCGTTCGGCCGCGAGGAGGTCGCGCTCATGGCCTACAACGCGGGCCCGAACCGCATCCTCGGGTACCTGCGCGAGGGCGAGATCCCCGAGCGCTTCCACGTGTACCCGCGGCGAGTGAGGACCGAGCTGCGCCGCCTGCGCCACAGCATGGCGCCCCCTGCGCCGGAGCTCGCCGCGTCGCACGTCTCCGCGGGCGCGCAGTAGCGTTCCCGCGCGACGGTCGATACAACCCGCACGATGCGGGTGACCGAGATCTTCTTCAGCATCCAGGGCGAGGGCACCCGCGCCGGCCGCCCGTGCGTCTTCGTGCGCTTCACGGGGTGCGATCTGCGGTGCGTGTACTGCGACACCGCCTACGCGTTCCACGGCGGCAAGGACATGGAGCGCGAGGAGATCCTCCGCGCGATCGCGGCGCACCCGTCGCGCTTCGTGCTCCTCACCGGAGGCGAGCCCCTGCTGCAGAAGGAGCTCCCGGAGCTCTCCCGCGAGCTCCTCGCCCGCGGCTACGAGGTGGCGGTGGAGACGCACGGGCAGCGCCCGCTCGGCGCGCTCCCGCGCGAGGTCGTCCGCATCGTCGACGTGAAGACGCCGGGGTCGGGCGAGCAGGCGACCGACCTCGCGTATCTCGACGCCCTCGAGCCGCACGACGAGGTGAAGTTCGTCGTGTGCTCCGAGGACGACTACCGCTGGTCCGAGGACGTGGTGCGCCGGCACAAGCTCGAGGGCCGCGTGCACGTGCTCTTCTCCCCGGTGTGGGGGCAGGTCGAGCCGAAGGACCTCGCGCGCTGGATCCTCGAAAGCGGCCTCGACGCGCGGCTGTCGCTGCAGATCCACAAGGTGATCTGGGGGGCGGACACGCGGGGCGTGTGAGCGCAAATTCCGACCTACGACTCCGACCTCGACCTCGACCTCGACCGCGACCGCGACCCCGACCCCGACCCCGACCCCGACCCCGACCGCGACCCCGACCTCGACCGCGACCTCGACCTCACCGCGACCTGGAATACGTCCGCACGTCCGCGCGTCCAACGTGTCGGATCCGCGCCGCCGGCCCCCCGGCCTCCGGCCGGGTGGCCGGTTCCTTGACGCGACGGGCCGCCGGGGGCTACGAAAGCGAACGGATGCGACCACTTGCACTCGTCCTCGCCGCAGCGGTCGCGTCGACCGCCGGCGTCGCGCGCGGGTCGCCGTCCGTCACGCTCAACGGAGTCCCGATCGACGGCGTGACGGGCCAGAAGTTCGAGAACTGCACGGTCGTCATCGACGCGCAGGGGAACATCCACATCGAGGCGAAGGGGTACGCCGTGCGCGGCGCCGCGCCGACCAACGGGGCCGGCGCGCCCGCGGATCCCGCGGGGGGTACGGGAAAGCTGACGGCGTCCGTGGATCCCAAGGCCGCCCCTCCCGCGAAGCTCACCCGCCGCTACTTCCTCGCGACCGATCACGGCGCGCCCGGCACGCAGTACGACCTCGCCATCTTCATCAACGCGCAGTGGATCCGCGAGGTGAAGGCCGTGGAGCCGCAGGTGGTCATGGAGATCACGAAGTACCTGCGCCCCGGCCCGAACAAGGTGACGCTCGTCGCCACGAAGAGGATCCAGGGCGAGCGGCTCTCCTACGCGAGGGACGTGCAGCTCAAGGTCGTCATCGGCGAGGGCAACATCGGCGGCGACCACGTGATGATCGACGTGCCGCTCGTGGAGACCGCGCGCACCGCGGCGGAGATCGAGGACAAGACCGAGGAGTTCGTCGTCGACGCGCGCTGACGCGCGAGGAGAGCCGGTGCCGTTCAAGCCCGAGCCGAGCATCACGTGGATCCCCGCCACCGCCGCGCAGGTGGTCGCGATCGTCGAGAGCATCAACCAGCCGCAGGTCTCGGTCCCGGGGAAGGCGCCGCAGCAGGTGAGCGGGCTCCTCTGCGGCATCCGCAACTCGAACGGCACGTTCTCCATCTACGTGGCGCTGCACCTCCCCAAGGCCGGCGAGAACGTGGTGTACGTGCACGGGCGGCGGACCCTCACGGTCGACGAGTACCGCGACGTGGAGGTCGAGGGCCTGCACTTCCTCGAGTCCATGGGGTTCATGCTCGACAACCTGAACTTCCGGAACCTGGCGCCGCCGGTCCAGGAGGACATGCTGAAGCGCATGCCGGTCTTCTCGCAGCCGCGCCCGCGCGCCGAGGCCCCGGCAAGCGGCGCGGCGGCGCGGCCCTCGGGCCCGGACCCGGCGCGCGTCGCCCGGCTCCTGTCGTCGTTCTGAGGCTGGCATGCGCGTCGCCCCGCTCCTCTCGCTCGCGGCGGCCTCGCTCCTCGCCTGCGCCCATGGGCTCTCCGCCAACGACCGCCGCTCGGCGGAGCTCCACCACGACCTCGGCGTGGACGCGCTGCGGACGGGCCGGTTTCCCGAGGCGCTCCGCGAGTTCGACGCGGCGCTCGCCATCGACGACCGGTTCGCCGAGGCGCATCGCGGGCGCGCCCTGGTGCTCGACTTCGGGTTCGGCCGGACGGAGGACGCGGAGAAGGCGTATCGCCGCGCGATCGCGCTGCGCCCGGATTACTCGGAGGCGCGCAACGATCTCGGCCAGCTCCTCGCCCGCACGGGTCGCTACGACGCCGCGATCGCGGAGTTCGACGCGGCCCTCGACAACATGCTCTACAAGGAGCCGTACGTCGCCCGCTGCAACAAGGGGCTCGCGATGTACCGGCAGGGGCGGCGCGCCGAGGGCGTCGCGGAGCTGCGCGCCTGCCTCGCGGTCGCGCCCACGTTCTGCAAGGGCCGGCGCGAGCTCGGCCGCGTGCTGCTCGACGATGGGAAGGTGAAGGAGGCGATCGACGAGCTCGGCGCGTACGCGCGCTTCTGCGACAAGGTGCCGGACGCGCACCTGCAGCTCGGGCTCGCGCGGATGAAGGCCGGAGACGTCGCGGGGGCGCGCGAGGCGTTCGAGCGCTGCCGCGACGTCGGAAACGGATCGGCGGAGGGCGAGGAGTGCCGGCGGACCCTGACTCTTCTTCAGTGACCCCCGAGGCCGCGGGCCGCGAGCGGCTCGCAGCGTTCGGGCGCTGGCTCGTGCGAGAGCGCGAGCTGCGCGGACTCTCGCGCGACGAGGTGGGCCGCACGACGAAGCTCGCGCCGGGCGTGGTGGAGGCGCTCGAGTCGGGCGAGGAGGGGCGCATCCCGCCCCGCGCGTACGCGGCGGGGTACCTGCGCGCGTACGCTGCCGCGGTGGGCCTCGACGCGGACGAGGTGGTGCTCCGGTTCGAGGAGGCCGCCGGGCCGTCGCGCGCGCGGGCGTCTTCGCGGCGCGCCGGGCTGCGGCCCCGCGCCGTCGCCGCCCTCGCCGTCGCCGCGGCGATCGCCGCCGCCATCGTGTGGGCGCTGGCCCGCTCCTGA
>DASSQM010000289.1:0-19494 GCA_035702465.1 Anaeromyxobacter sp.
GCCAGAGCGCCACCGCGGTCACGCCGGACATCGCGAAGATGATGACCCCGGCGATGAGCACGAAGAGCTTGAGGCGGAGCGTCACGGCGCCACCGCCCTGGCGGTGCGCGGCGGCAGCGGGGCGCCGCGGAAGGAGTGGCACCCGGCGCAGGCGCGCGACTCCGCGTGCGCGGTGGCCCCCGCGTGGCAGCGCACGCAGCCGGCCGTGTCCGGCGTCCACACGTGGGGCCGGTGGCAGTCGAGGCAGCGCGCGTGGCCGCGCTCCTTGTGGAGCCCGCCCTTCACCATCTGCGCGCGCACGTGGCACTCCGTGCACGCCGCGAGCGTGGCGGTCTTCGCGTGCGGGCGGTGGCAGGCGGCGCAGCTCATCTCCATCGGAGCGCCGTGCTCCTTCATCGGCGCGTTGATCCCCTTCGCGGTGTGGCACCGCATGCAGTCGTGGCGCGTCGGGCGCAGGCCGGGCTCCGTCGTCAGGAACTCGTGGCAGGCGAAGCAGTGCAGGGCCTGCATCTTCCCGACGTTCACGGAGTGCCCGGGGTGGCAGCTCACGCACTTCGCCGCCACCGGCTCGAACCCGTGCATGCTCGCGGCGTGGCAGCGCACGCAGGCGATCTTCTTGTCCTCGAAGTGGATGCGGTGGCCGCGCGAGCCGCCCACCTGCGGCCAGCGCGGATCGTGCGAGAAGTGGCACGACGCGCAGGCGCCGACCTCGACGTCCGCGTGCTGGCCCTTCGGCTTCCGCCCGGCCACGAACGCGCCGAGCATCGCGACGCCCTGGCGCGGCGTCGAGTGGTGGCAGCGCTGGCACGCCACGCTCTTGTGCGTGCCGCCGAGCCACAGCGCGAACTCCGGCGAGGAGCGGTGGCAGGTCGCGCACAGGCGCGGGTCCTCGTCCACGAACCGCTTGAAGCGCAGGAACCCGAGCACGAGGCCGAACGCGACGATCGCGGCCGCGCCGGCCGCGAACATCTTCGCTTTGCGAGAGAGCCTCATTTCCCAAGCCCGGATCCTATCCGAAAAGCGAAGAGGGGCCGCATCGCCGCGGCCCCTCCTCCGTCTACCCCGCCACGGCTTACCTCTGGTATCTCACTCCGCGTCGAGCCCCGCCTTCAGCCGCCGCTCGTACTCCAGCGGATGCTCGTGCTGGAGCGCCTCCACCGAGATGCGCCCGTTCAGCCACGCCCAGTTCATGGGGAAGATCGAGGGCTTCAGGTGCACGTTGTAGAAGTGGACCACGAAGAGGAAGAGGATCGCGAGCGTCGCCTCCTCGCCGTGGATGATGAGGGCCGCGGTGATGAGCCAGGACGGCGCCCACGAGGCGAACCACACCGGGAACCAGAAGATGAAGCCGGTCCCCACCATCATCACGATGCCCCAGAACACCGCCCAGTAGTCGAACTTCTCCAGGTACATGTAGCGGTCGAACTTCGGCCGCTCCTTCCGGAGGCCCAGCATGAAGAGGATGTTGTCCTTCATGTCGAGCGCGTCCTTCGGCAGCGGCAGCATCGACAGGGGGAGCCGCTTCTTCGCCGCGAGGAACGTCAGGTAGAAGAGGTGGTAGACGGCGGAGATCATGATGAGCACGGCGCCGACGCGGTGGGCGATCGCCGCCCCCTGCGCCCCGCCGAAGAGCTTCATGAACGCGGCGGAGTAGCTCGCCGCCTGCGGATCGCCGGCCCCGCGCAGCGGCCAGCCGGTGATGCCGAGCAGGATCACGCCCGAGAGCATGAACCAGTGCTGGAAGCGCTGGTGGATGTCGAAGCGCACCACGCTGCGCGCCGCCGCGACCGGATCGCCGTGGCCCTTCTTCGAGAGCCGCTGGCGCAGCTCGTAGGTGAAGTCGACCGCCACGTGGAACGCGAAGAAGAGGAGCGTGAGCGTCGTGAGCCACGAGAACGCCACGTGGACGACGTGCGGCACCACGTGGCCGCCGATCTCCTGGATGGGCTTGTGCGCGATGAGCGCGGCGAAGTTGTCCGTCGCCTTCTCGTGGCAGCGGCCGCAGGTCTCCTTCTTCCGCGCCGAGGACACGGCCGAGGCCGCGTCCGCCTTCGCGACGATGGCGTGCGTGCCGCCGCCCACGTCCTTCGGCGCCGCGTGGCAGCTCGTGCAGACGGGTGCCACCGGGTTGCCGACGCGCGCGAGCCGGCCGTGGATCGAGTCGTGGTAGGTGACCGCCGCCTCGGGGTTCACGCCCGCGGCCGCGGCGAACTTCTCGTCGCCGTGGCACGACTCGCAGCGCTTCGCCATCTCGCGCCGATCGGCGGGCACCTTCTCGCGCTTGCCGAGGGTGGGCGCGTACGGCGCGAGCTTCTTCGCCGCGTGGATGACGCCGTGGCAGGACGCGCAGGTCGGGCCCGGCGCCTTCGAATCGACCTTGAGCCACCGCGAGTGGACCGAGCGCGTGTACGCGTCCGTGACCTCGGAGTGGCAGCCGGCGCAGGCGAGGTACGCCTGCGGCGACGTCACCCGCACGCGCTTGTCGCCCTCGCCCCAGGACGCCGCCGCGATCCGCGCGACCGTGACCTGGTCGCCGCCGGTCGGCGCAGGATGGTCGGACTCGTGCGGGCCCATCGAGTAGCCGGAGTGGCAATCGGTGCAGCCGACGCCGTTCTCTCCGTGGACCGACTTCGCGAACGCGGCGAGGTCGACGTTCGGACCGTCGCCCTTCGGGTTGTGGCAATCGACGCAGGCGTCGGCGCCGCCCGGCAGCTTCGCCTCGCCCGCGCGCGCGGTCACGGCCGCGGCGAGCGCAATCCAGAGGAAAAATGGTCGCATATGCAATTTCCCCGTGTGCAACGCACGTGCCCCGACTGCGGCAGATCGGACGATGCTAACCCGCGAGAAATCAGGATGTTTGATGGTCATCAACGCAGATTTGATCCGCACGCATTGCGCGAACCGGCGCAGCGACGAAAAGGAAATGCGCCGGGTAGCGCACATGCGGCAAATTGACGCGCGCCCGACCGCCCCGGGCGCGCGCCTTCTCCGCCGTGCATCGCTACCTGCTCGCCCGCTCCTCCGCCGCCTTCGGCGACGTGACGGTGGTGAGGGCGCCGACCGCGGCGCCGGCCACCGCGCCCATGACCGCGAACAGCGAGCCGACCGCGACGACGCCGAGCACCATGCCGAACACGATGAGCGCGCGCGGCAGGAACGTGGGCTCGACCGGCGTGCCGAAGATGCCGCCCGCGAGCAGCAGCCCGGCGTAGCCGCCGTAGAGCAGCGACGGGAGCAGCGCGATCGCGAGGAAGAGGGCGAGGCCGACGCCGGCGCCGATCAGGGTGGGGGTCTTCTTGTTCATGGCGTTCTCCCGTGGTTCGTCGTGAGTGTTGGAGCCTTCCGGGCCGCTCCCTCGGCGGCGCCGTCGCCCCGACGTCATTGCACCGGAGTTGCCACCGCGCGGGGCACGCCGTTCCGCGCGCTTGCGCTGCGCGCGTGTCTGGAACGGCCGACAGCGCGGCGGAAGCCGGCGACAGCGGCGACGGGGAGGCGCTCGCTTCGCGCTACGGCCGCGCGTCTGCGCGCACCACGGGGTACAGCCGGTACGCGTCGTCGGACGACGGATGCCGCGCGCCGAAGAACTCGAGGCGCGCCTGCGGGTCCTTCGCGAACGAGGGATCCTCGGCGATGCGCCGCTCGAGCTCGGCGCGGACGGCGGGGTCCTTGTCGAGCAGCTCGCGCGCGAAGGGCTCGAGGACGTAGTCCTCCACGTACTCCTTCTTCTCGAACGCCGCGTTGAAGTCGCCCCAGGCGAGGAAGGAGTCGGGGCCGGCCGGCTCGAGCAGGTGCGCCGCGAGGAGCGCCCTCGCCTGCGCCGCGGGGACGAAGAGCGCGCCCGGGGCGAGGTCGCGCTTCTCCCTCGCCCAGGCGCCCTTCACCGTCAAGGTCTGCCTCCCCTCGAACGACGCCGGCGCGAGCTTCGCCTCGGTCGCCCGGAAGACCTCCACGTCCGCGCCCGGCCGCCCGCCCTCGAGGCGGGAGAAGAGGACGCCGTGCAGCCGCAGCCGATCGGCGACGCGCGGCGCCCACGCGGCGGGGACGATCCAGCCGCCCCGCGGCAGCACCGCCGTCGCGGAAGGGCGCTGGCGCTCGAGGAGCGGCACGTCCCAGATCGCGGGCCGGCCCTCGTCGTAGGAGACGACCGGGCGCCCGAGCGCGGGCGAGTCGGCGCGCTCCCACGCGTAGCCGCGGAACCGGATGGTCCGCGGGGGCCCCTCCGGCGCCGAGTCGAGGGCGACCTCCTTCCCGGCGAGGGAGGGGGCGGCCCGGTCCGCGCGGGCGGCCGCGGCGCGCCACGCGGCGCCCCGCTCGGCCCCGAGCTCGAGGAGCGCGCGGCAGAAGTCGACGGTGGCCTTCACGCGCTCGCGGTACGCCCGCCAGGAGTGCGTCTCGAGGAGGATGCCGAAGCGGTTCCGGGCGGCCCAGTATCCGTGCGCGAAGCGCGGCGGCGGCGGCCGGCGCTGGAACCCGCTCTCCGGATCGCCGTCGCGGACGAACGAGGGGTAGAAGTCGAGCGGCAGGTGGCCGTCCTGCTCCAGGCGGGCGAGGAGCGCGTCGGACATCGCGGCGCCCTCCGCGCGCAGCGAAGGGTCGTAGCCCAGCTTCGGCTCGACGAGCACGGCGACGTCGTGCTCGAACCTGGCGCCGTCGGTGACGTGCAGATCCGCGTAGACGATGGGATCCCACTCCGAGAGGAGCGCGAGGAGCGCGCGCGTCTCGGGCGCGTCCGCCTTCGCGTAGTCGCGGTTCATGTTCAGGTTCTGCGCGGTGGTGCGCCACCCGGTCTCCGCGGGGCCGCGCTGGTTCGGCCGCTGGTTCGGCCCGAACCGCTCGTGGCCGTCGGGGTTCACGACCGGCACGAACACCGCCGTCACCTTCGCGAGCGGACCGCCGCCCGCCGTCGCGAGGAGGTCGCGCAGGAGCATGAACCCCGCGTCCTTGCCGTCGATCTCGCCGGCGTGGATGCCGCCCTGGAGCAGGATCACCGGGCGGTCCTTCGCGCGCGCCTGGAGCGGACGCACGACGCCGTCGGCGCTCACCGCCAGCGCGACGAGGTCCCGGCCCTCGGGCGTCGTGCCGTACGTGAAGCAGCGCGCGGTGCGCGGGTGGACGCGCTCGAGATCGTGGCAGAGGCGGACCGCTTCGTCGTAGCGGCCGGTGCGGGCGAAGCCCGTCTTCTCGGCGGTGGTGGAGAGGTCCGGGCGCGCGGCGGCGAGTGATAGGGCGAGGACGGGGACGAGCATGGCCGCGGATCATAGCGGCAGTTGCGACCGGCGCGCCGCGGGCGCGGCGCAACCCACCACGCGGCCCATCAGCCGTGGGCGGTGACCTGGCGGAGGATGTCCAGCTCCTCCAGCGCCTTGCCGGCGCCGATCACGACGGCGCTGAGCGGATCCTCGGCGAGGAACACCGGCAGGCCCGTCTCCTCACGGAGCAGCTGGTCGAGGTTCTTCAGCAGCGCGCCGCCGCCGGCGAGGACGATGCCGCGGTCGGCGATGTCGCCGGCGAGCTCGGGCGGCGTCCGCTCCAGGGTGACCTTCACCGCCTCGACGATGCCGTTGATGGGCTCGGAGAGCGCCTCGCGGATTTCACTCGACGTCACCGTGAGCGTCCGGGGCACGCCGGCGACGAGGTCGCGCCCCTTGATGTCCATGGTGAGTTCCTCCTCCGTCGGGTACGCCGTGCCGATGCCCATCTTGATGAGCTCGGCGGTGCGCTCGCCGATGAGGAGGTTGTACTTGCGCTTGATGTGCTGGATGATCGCCTCGTCCATCTTGTCGCCGGCGATGCGCACCGAGCGGCTGTAGACGATGCCGCCGAGCGAGATCACCGCGACGTCGGACGTCCCGCCGCCGATGTCGACGATCATGTTGCCGGAGGGCTCGGTGATGGGGAGCCCCGCGCCGATCGCGGCGGCCATCGGCTGCTCGATCAGGTAGACCTCGCGCGCGCCGGCGGACTCGGCGGCCTCGCGGACCGCGCGCTTCTCCACCTCGGTGATCCCCGATGGGATGCCGATGATGATGCGGGGCTTCACGAAGCTCTTCCGGTTGTGCGCGGACTGGATGAAGTACTTGAGCATCGCCGCGGTGACCTCGAAGTCGGCGATGACCCCGTCCTTCATCGGGCGGATGGCGACGATGTTGCCCGGGGTGCGCCCGAGCATCTCCTTCGCCTCCTTGCCCACCGCGAGGACCTTGCGTCCGCCCCGCGCGTCCTGCTGCACCGCGACGACCGAGGGCTCGTTCGAGACGATGCCCATGCCGCGGATGTAAATGAGGGTGTTCGCCGTCCCGAGGTCGATGGCGAGATCGCGGGACATGATGTTGTGAAGCCAGTTGAACATCGGCGCGCGGACTATAGCAGGCAGCGCCGGAGAGACAAGCGCGTTCGGGGGTTTACGATTCTTCGACCCTCCTCGGCCGGCGCCGCCGCGACGCCTGGAGCGGATGTGTGCCGCGCACCGCGCGGAGGCGCTCCGCGGCGGCGTCCGGGTGGCCGTGGGCAGGCTTTGCCGTGCCCCCCTCCCGCGCTAGTCTCGATCGCGACCGATGGCGCGCAAGAAGGTCGCCCCGAAGCCCGTGGTCACCTGCCCGAGCTGCGGCCACGGCGCGGATCCGGACGTCGGTCCCCTCAACTTCTGCCCCGAGTGCGGCACCGACCTGCGCGCCTCCGACGGCTCCGCGAGCGCCGCGCTCCTCCACCAGGTCATCGCCGATCGGTACCGCCTCCTCGCGCTCCTCGGCGAGGGGGGCATGGGCGCCGTGTACAAGGCGGAGCACATCCGCATGGGCAAGGCGCTCGCGGTCAAGATCCTGCGCGCCGAGTTCGCGCGGGAGGAGGCGGCCGTCGAGCGGTTCCGCGCCGAGGCGCGGATCGTGTCGCGCCTCTCGCACCCGCACACCATCGCGGTCTTCGACTTCGGCGAGATCGAGGACGGCGCGGGCTTCTACCTCGCCATGGAGTACGTCCCGGGGAAGGATCTCGCGGCGGTCCTGCGCGAGGGCGGCCCGCTCCCCGAGGGGCGGGTCGCGCGCATCGGCGCGCAGATCCTCGGCTCGCTGGCGGAGGCGCACGACGCCGGCGTCGTGCACCGCGACATCAAGCCCGGGAACGTGATGCTCATGCCCACCCGGTCCGGCGAGGACTTCGTGAAGGTCCTCGACTTCGGGATCGCGGAGCTGCGCGACGAGGCCCCCGCCGCGGCGGACGCGACGGGCGCCGGCGCCATCGTGGGGACGCCGAACTACCTCGCCCCGGAGCAGGCGCGGGGCGACGCGATCGACGGCCGCTCCGATCTCTACGCCGTGGGCTGCCTCCTCTACGAGCTCGCCGCGGGTCATCCGCCGTTCCAGGCGCCCACGCCGATGGCGGTCGTCTCGGCCCACCTGCACAGCGCGCCGCCGCCGCTCGCGTCGCAGGCGCCCGGCGCCTCGAAGAAGCTCGCCGACGTGATCCACCGCGCGCTCGCGAAGAAGCCGGAGGACCGCTACGGCAGCGCGGACGCGATGGGGGAGGCGCTCCTCGCGCTCGCGGAGCCGACCGGCGCGCGGCGCCTCCGCAAGCCCGCGTCGCCGAACGTCACCGGGGAGCTGGAGATCGCGCGGCGCGAGGACTTCCGGGAGCTCGAGCGCCAGATCCGCGCGCTTCGCCGCGGCCGCTTCCTGGGGCCGCTGGGAGCGCTCGCGGCCGTCGCCGCCGTCGCGGCCGCCTCGTGGCGCTGGCCGGAGGTGTACGCCCTCCTCGCGCGCCGCGCGCCGGCGGTGACCGCGGCCCTGCCCGACGCGCTCCGGCCGAGCGGGCACTACGACGGCGAGGAGCACGAGCCGAACGACGTCCCCGCGCGCGCGAACGCGCTGCCGATCCCGATCGGCCCCGACGGGCGGCCGGGCACCGCCACCATCCGCGGCTCCATCGGAGCGCGCCTCTCGGAGACCGAGGGCGACGTGGACATCTTCCGCATCGAGGTTCCGCCGTCGCCGGCGCCGCGGGTGCTCGTCGCCGAGTGGCGCGGCGAGCGCGAGGGCGAGGGGATCCGCGGGCTCGACGTCGCGCTCGCGCTGAACCGCGTGCGGAGCGGCGGCGGCCGCGTCACCGCCCCGCTCGTCGCCGCCGCGAACCGAGGCGGCCCGGGCCGGCCCGAGCGGCTCGTCGCCGCCGTGGAGCCCGGCACGCACTACCTCTCCGTGCGCGAGGTGCACGACGAGGCGACCGGCCCCGTCGAGAAGCCGTCCGATCGCTACGTGCTCGAGGTGCGGCTCGCGGAGCCGCAGCCGGGCGAGGAGATCGAGCCGAACGACGCGCCCGATCGCTTGAACGCGCGCTTCGAGCGCTACCCCGAGTGGCGCGCGCTCGCGCGGCGGAACCCCCTCGGCGAGGGAGAGGTCAAGCACGGCGAGACCGCGCCGGACGACCCGGACGTCTGGGGGATCGAGCCGCGAGGCGCCGCCGAGGCGCCGCGCCTCGTCGCCGCCATCCCCGCGCCGGGGCTCGCGCTGGGCGCCCGCCTGTGGGTGCCCGACGCGGAGGATCTCGGGGCGCCGCGGGAGGCGGACCGCGTGCGGCTCGAGCCCGCCGGTGACGCTGCGGCCGGCGAGGCGCTGTTCCTGCGCCTCCCGGAGGTGCCGCGGGAAGGGGCGCCGGCGATCGTGGAGCTCCGCGCCGCGGCGGGACAGGGCCGGTACGACCTCGTCGCGCTGGGCGACGGCGCGCCGTCGCGAGACGCGGTGCTCGCGACGATGCGCGCGCTCGTCGCGGCGGGCAGGCCCGGCGCGGCGCTCGAGCTCGCGGCCGGCTACGCGTCGAGCCTGCCGCGCGCATCGGGCTCGGGCGAGGCGCTCCGCGAGGCGGGCCGGATCGCAGGAGCGCTCGCGCCGTCGCTCACGCCGGTCGCGGCCCGCGCCCACGATCGGGCGGCGCAGCTCCTCGGCGTCGCCCTGTTCGAGGAGGAGGGCGGGAAGGTCGTCTACCGCGGCGCGTTCGAGGCGGCGGCGGACGGCGAGCGGTGACGGGTCGGGATCGCGGCCGAGGTCGAGGTCGGGGTCGCGGTCGGGGTCGAAAAAGAAAGGGCCACCCTCGCGGGCGGCCCTCGGACCTTCGCGGTGCAGCTCGAGCCCGCCCGCTACGCCTCGGCCTCGACCTTCACCTTGGCCTTGCCGACGACCTCGCGGTGGAGCTTCACCGGCACCTCGAAGTCGCCGACCGTCTTGATCGGCTCGGCGAGGTCGATGGCGCGCCGGTCGAGCTGGAGCCCGCGCGCGGCGAGCGCCTCGGCCACGTCGAGCGCGGTCACGGACCCGTAGAGCTTGTCCTGCTCGCCGACCTTGCGCTTCAGCACCACGGGCGTGTCGGCGAGCCGCTTCGCGACCGCCTCGGCGGAGGCCTTGAGCTTCGCGGCCTTCGCGTTCGCGATCTGCTTCTGGTGCTCGACCTCGCGCACGTTCTTCTGGTTCGCGAGCACGGCGAGGCCGCGCGGGAGGAGGAAGTTCCGGCCGTAGCCGGGCTTCACGTCGACGACCTCGCCGCCCCGGCCGAGGTTCTCCACGTCTTCACGGAGGATGACCTTCATCGCGCGCTCCTCTACATCTGCCCGACGGTGTAGGGCAGGATCGCGAGCATGCGCCCGCGCTTGATGGCCGTCGCGACCTCGCGCTGGTGCTTCGCGCAGTTCCCGCTGATGCGGCGGGGGATGATCTTGCCGCGCTCGGTGAGGAAGTACTTCATCTGCCCCTGGTCCTTGTAGTCGACCTTGAGGTTCTTGTCGGCGCAGAAGCGGCAGACCTTGCGCCGGCCGAAGCCGCGCCGTCCGCCCTCCTCGCCGCCGCGCTCGTCGCGCTCGCCGCGGTCGCCGCGATCGCGATCCCCGCCGCGGCCGTACCCACCGCCGCCGCCACCGCCGCCGAACCCGCCGGAGCGGGGACCGCCGAACGAGCCGTTGCCCTTCGGACCACCCATGTCAGGACGCGCCATGGCTCACTCCTGCCCTTCGGCCGGCTCGGCCTCGAAGGCCTCCTCGCCGGGTGGGAACTCGCCGCGCTCCTCGCGAGGCTTCTGCTCCTCCTCGACGGGCGCGATCTTCACGTCCTGCTCGACCTGGCGGGCGTCGAAGTCGACGTCGTCGGCGACCTTCACCGACTGGAACTTCGTGACCGAGTCGATCATCTTGAGGTTGCGCTCGAGCTCCGCCACGAGGCCGGGCCTGCCCACGTACAGCACGTGGACGTAGACCGCCTTCGCGTTCTTCGCGACCGGGAAGGCCGTCTTGCGCTTCCCCTGGTTCGTGAAGCGGATGACCTTCCCGCCCTCGCGCGAGACCACGCCGCGGAGGCGCTCCTTGATCTCCTCCACCTGATCGTCGGGCGTCTCCGCCTTGAGCAGGTAGATCGTCTCGTACTCGCGTACGCGATTCTGCTTCGCCGTCTCTGCCATCTTTCGCTCCCCTCGGATTCACAGCGGCGGTTCGCCCGCCGCGAGGAGTCGACTTCCATTTCCGCCGCGCCGGCCCCATGCCGGCGCCGCGGCTGCTGCTCACTCCGCCGCGCGCGAGGCGCGGCGGTTCACCTGGTTCATCGCCTTGGCGGCGCCCAGCTCGACGCAGAGCCGCGCGGCCTCCGCCGCCCGCTCCACCGTGGCGTCGACCTCGGCCTCGGCGTCCTTCGAGAACCGCCCGAGGACGTAGTCCGCCGGATACATCCCCGCGGGCGGCCGGCCGATGCCGAACCGCACCCGCGCGTACGCCTCCGTGCCGACGTGAGCGTTCACGCTCTTCACGCCGTTGTTCCCGCCGTGCCCGCCGCCGACCTTGAGCTGGATCCGGAACGGCTCGAGCTCGAGATCGTCGTGCACGACGACGAGGTCCTCGAGGTCGAGCTTCCAGAAGCGCAGCGCCTCGCCGACGGCCTGGCCCGAGTGGTTCATGTACGTCTGCGGCTTCATGATCCAGAGCTTCTCCCGGCCGGCCCGCGCCTCCGCCAGCTCCGCGGAGAACTTGTGCGTGTCGAACCCCGCGCCGAGCGCGGACGCGAGCTTGTCGGCGACGAGGAAGCCGACGTTGTGCCGCGTCCGCGCGTACTCGGGACCGGGGTTCCCAAGGCCGACGACGAGCTTCAAGGGCGTCCCTACTTCTTGCCCTTGCCGCCCTTGGCCTCGGCGCCCTTCGCCGCGGGAGCGCCCGCGGCCGGGGCGGCGCCCGCCGCCGGCGCGCCCGGAGCGGCACCCGGAGCGCCCGGAGCCGCAGCGCCAGGTGCGCCAGGGGCGCCCGGAGCAGCGCCCGGAGCGCCGGGGGCGGCGCCAGGGGCGCCCGGAACTGCGCCCTCGACACCGGGGACGGCCGCCACCGGGGCGACGACCTCCTCCTTCTCGGGCACCGCGACGAACGCGACGACGTAGTCGGTCGCGTATCTGAACTTCACGCCCTCGGGCGGCTTCAGCTCGGAGACGTGGATCGACTGGCCGATCTTGAGCTCGGTGACGTCGACCTCGATCTTCACCGGGATCTTCGCCGGCAGCGCCTCGACCGTGATCTCGTGCGTCGCGATCGAGAGGATGCCGCCCTCGGTCTGGCCGGCGGCGCGGCCGGTCGTGACGACCGGCACCTCGACCTTCACCGGCTCGTCGAGCTTCACCTCGAGGAAGTCCGCGTGGAGGAGCCGCCGGCTGACGGGGTCGACCTCGTAGTCCTTGAAGAGCACGTGCTTGTCCGCGCCGTCCATGCGGAGCGTGAGCACGGTGTTGAAGCGGTGCGGCGTCTCGATGGCCTTCATGATCGCCGCGGGATCCACCGAGAGGTGGGTCGGCTCGCTCTTGCGGCCGTAGACGACGGCGGGGATGAGGCCCTTCGCGCGGAGGCGGCGGGCGGGGCCCTTCCCCTTCTCCTCGCGGCGCTGCGCGGTGACGACGTTGTCGGCCATCTCGTCCTCCCAGTGGACTTTCGCGCTCCCTTCGCGCGAGAGGGGCCGGCTTCGGATGAGCGGTCCGGCCCTGGGTTCGTTCGGGTTCGCCTCGACGGGCTCCCGCGCGGCGGGAACCCCTCGGGAAGGCGGGTGATTAGCGGAAAACGCCCGTCCAGTCAACCGTATCGGGGCTAGACCTGCTCCATCCAGCCGAACCGGTCGGGCGCCTCTCCCCGCTGGATCGCGGAGAGCGCGTCCCGGAGCCTCCCCGCGAGCGAGCCTTGGGGCGAGGGGACGGCGATCCTCTGCCGGGGCGAGGCGAGCTCGCCGATGGGCGCGGTGAGCGAGGCGGTGCCGCTGCCGAACGCCTCCTCGAGCGTCCCGTCCTGCCCGGCGGCGAGGACCTCGAGCAGCGGGAGCCTGCGCTCCTCGACCGCGAGGCCCATCTCCCGGCAGAGCGCGACGATCGCGTCCCGGGTGACGCCCGCGAGGATGGTGCCCTCCAGCGCCGGCGTCAACACGCGCCCCGCGATCTTCGCGAAGAAGTTCATGGTCCCGATCTCCTCGACGAAGCGGTGCTCCGCCCCGTCGAGCCACAGGACCTGGTCGAACCCGTGGGCCTTCGCCTCCTCGGCGGCGAGCAGGCTCGCGACGTAGTTCGCCGCGGCCTTCGCGGCGCCGATGCCGCCGCGCGCGGCGCGCGCCCGCTCCTCCTCCACCCAGATCCGGAGCGGCCGCGGCGGCCCGGAGAAGTAGCCACCCACCGGGCAGAGGATGACGACGAGCGCGTACGTCTTCGCCGGCCGGACTCCGAGGAACGGCTCGGTGGCGAGGAGGAACGGCCGCACGTACAGGGCCGTGCCCGGCGCGCGCGGCATCCAGGACGCGTCCTCGCGGAGGAGCGCGCGCACGCCGTCGAGGAGGAGGTCCTCCGGCGGCGGCGGCATGGCGAGGCGCCGCGCGCTCGCGGCGAGCCGGGCCGCGTGCGCTCTCGGCCGGAAGAGCGCGATCCCGCCGCCCGGCTTCGGGCTGGGGAACGCCTTCATGCCCTCGAAGATCTCCTGGCCGTAGTGCAGGGCCGAGGCGGCCGGGTCGAGGGCGATGGGTCCGTACGGCTCGACGCGTGCGCCGGACCAGCCGTTCCCCTCGGTGAAGTCCGCGCGGAACAGGTGGTCCGTGAAGAACTTGCCGAAGCCGAGCTCCTCGTCCCTCGGGTGCGGCCGGGGTCGGCGCGTGCGCTGGACCGGGATCGTCATCACACGAACAGGGACGAGAGCGAGTCCGCCGAGTGGATGCGGCGGATGGCCTCGGCGAGGATCGGCGCGACCGAGAGGGCCTTGATCTTCGGGCAGGCCTGCGCGGCGGGCGTGAGCTGGATGGTGTTCGTCACCACCACCTCGTCGATGGGGCTCTTCGTGATCCGCTCGACCGCCGGCCCGGAGAGCACGGCGTGGGTGGCGTAGGCGTAGACGCGGGTCGCGCCCTTGTCCATGAGCGCGTTCGCCGCCTGCGCGAGCGTGCCGGCCGTGTCGATCATGTCGTCGAGCAGCACGGCGATCTTCCCGTGCACCTCGCCGATGACGTTCATGATCTCGGCGACGTTCGGCTTCGTGCGCCGCTTGTCGACGATGCCGAGGGTGGAGCCGAGGCGCTTCGAGTAGGCGCGGGCGCGCTCCACGCCGCCCGCGTCCGGCGAGACGATGACGACGTTCTGCGAGTCGCCGTCGAAGCGCCGCCTCATGTGCTCGAGCATCACGGGCGCCGCGTAGAGGTGGTCGAACGGGATGTTGAAGAAGCCCTGGATCTGCCCGGCGTGGAGGTCCATCGACACGACGCGCGTCACGCCCGAGGCCTCGATGAGGTCGGCGGTGAGCTTCGCGGTGATGGGCGAGCGCGACGACACCTTCCGGTCCTGCCGCGCGTAGCCGTAGTACGGGATCACCGCCACGATGGAGCCCGCGGAGGCGCGCTTCAGCGCGTCCGCCATGATGAGCAGCTCCATCAGGTTCTGGTTCGCGTCGGGCGACGTCGACTGGATGATGAACGTGTCGAGGCCGCGCACGTTCTCGCCGATCTCGACCTGGATCTCGCCGTCGGAGAAGCGCCCGACCGTGGCGGCGGAGAGGGGGCGCTCGAGCTCCCGGCTGATCGCCTCGGCGAGCTTCCGGTTCGAGTTGCCCGCGAACACCCGGTAGTCGTGCCGGCGTCCGTTCGTGACCATCGCGCCTCCGTTGGCCCCGCAAACATATCGACGGAGCCGTTCCCGGCATGGGCACGATTCCGTCGCGAAGGCGTCACGTATACCGGAAGGGTCCGACGCGAGTCAGCCCCCGGCGCGCGCGTCGCGAGCCGGCGGCGCGCGTCGAACCTTCGAGCGTCCCGGTCGCTTGATCGGAGACTGGCGCGAGATCAATCCGCCGCCTCCGCATCGGTGCCCGTCGGACGCGGCGCGCCCTTCTTCAGCTCGCGGTCGTACTCCGCCAGGATGGTGCGCTCCATCCGCTCGCGCGTCTCGGAGTTGAGCGGGTGGGCGATGTCCTTGAAGCTCCCGTCCTTGCGACGCTTCGCGGGCATCGCGATGAAGAGGCCGGAGTTCCCGTGGATCACCTTGAGGTCGCGGATGACGAAGCAGTTGTCGAGGGTGATCGTGACGTACGCCTTCAGCTTCTCCTCGTTGACAGGGAAGACGCGGACCTCGGTGATATCCATGGCACTACCCTCGGCTGTCGTCCCATCGTCCGCACTGCGAGGACCTTCACCTTTGCGCCCGTGACCTCCCTTGCGATCGTGCGCGCCGCCCCGCGCGCCTGCATGCGGCTCTCGAACAGCCCGAACACGGTCGGACCGCTGCCGGACATTATAACGGCCCGTGCGCCGCGCCCGACGAGGCGCCCCAAGAGCGTCGACAACTCCGGGTGACGTGCCACGCACGGCGCCTCGAGGTCGTTCGCGAGGAGGGCGGGTCGCCAGCGCTCGGCGCGCCGCAGCACGGATGGGGCGTCCGCCCCGCGGTCCTCGTCCAGCCAGCGGTAAGCGTCCGCTGCCCGGATCGCGAGCAGCGGGTCCGTCGGATGAAGCAGCACGAGATCCAGCGAAGGGACCCGGGCGGGAGCGAGCTTCTCTCCGCGCCCTCGCGCCCACGCCGGGCCGCGCCCGAGGAAGAACGGGACATCCGATCCCACCGCGAGCGCGATCTCGCGCAGCGCGTCGCCGTCGCGGATCCGGAACGCGCGCGCGAGGGCCCGGATCGCCGCCGCCGCGTCCGAGGAGCCGCCGCCGAGGCCCGCCGTGACGGGGACGCGCTTCGCGATCCGGATCGCGACCGCCTCGTCGCGCCCGAACCGCTCCTTGACGAGCGCGGCGGCGCGGGCGGCGAGGTTCGACGGGCCGTCGAGGTCCGGGCGACCCGGCACGCGGCACGTCACGCCGCCGGCCCGCGGGCCGACGCGGACCTCCACCGTGTCGGCGAGGTCGAGCGGCACCATGAGCGTGAGCAGCTCGTGATAGCCGTCGGCCCGCCGCGGCCCGACGCGGAGGACGAGGTTCACCTTGGCGGGCGCGAGCGTGACGAATCGCACGCGGGAGCGTGTATCACATCGTTTCCGCCGACACGCGGGCGCCGCGAGGCTATGCTCCCGGACCGTGCGCGACCGGAGCTACGACACCGTCCCGTTCCGGCTCTCGGAGATCGAGCACCGGTACGGCGCGAACGTGCACATCGTGGCGAACCCGTTCCTGCTCGGGCAGCTCGCCACGCTGTGCGCGAAGGAGACGCGGCAGCCGGCGATCAACAAGCTCGTCCGGCTGCTGTACGAGGACCTCATCCGCACGGTCCTCAACGCGGAGTTCCCGCGCCGCCGCGTCGCCGTCCCGACGCGCATGATCGACAGCGCGCCGCAGGCGATCTTCGAGGGCGAGGTCATCGACCGGCAGGTCCGCGCCGTGACCGTGAACATCGCGCGCGCCGGCGCGGTGCCGTCGCAGGTCGCGTACGACCTCCTGAACGAGACGCTCGAGCCCGCGCTCGTGCGCCAGGACCACATCATCATGAGCCGCATGCTCGGCGAGAACGAGGAGGTCGTCGGCGCGGGCATCGGCGGCATGAAGATCGGCGGCGACGTCGACGAGGCGTTCCTGCTCTTCCCGGATCCGATGGGCGCGACCGGCTCGTCGCTCTCCACCGCGATCGACACCTACAAGCAGAAGATCCCGGGGAAGCCGCGCCGCATCGTGAACATCCATCTCATCGTCACGCCGGAGTACCTGCGGCACATGACGCGGGCGCACCCGGACGTCGTCGTCTACGCGATCCGGCTCGACCGCGGGCTCTCCCCGCCCGACGTGCTCGCCACGGTGCCCGGCACGCGCTGGGACGAGGAGCGCGGGCTCGACGAGCACCAGTACATCGTCCCCGGCGGCGGCGGCTTCGGGGAGATCATGAACAACGCGTACGTGTAGACCGCCATGTCCGACGGCGCCACCCACGTCGACGTGCTCATCTCCGCGGAGGAGCTCGCCGCGCGCGTCCGGGCGCTCGGCCAGGAGATCACGCGCGATCACCTGGGGAAGCCGCTCGTGGTGGTCGGCGTCCTGAAGGGGAGCTTCATCTTCCTCGCCGACCTCGTCCGCGCCATCGACCTGCCGCTCTCCATCGACTTCATCGGGATCACCTCGTACCAGGGCACGAGCTCGACGGGCGTCGTGCAGATCACGAGCGACCTCACGCGCCCGATCGAGGGGAAGGACGTGCTCCTCGTCGAGGACATCGTCGACACCGGCCTGTCGATGCGCTACCTGCTCGACAACCTCGCGACGCGACAGCCGGCGAGCCTGCGCGTCTGCGCGCTCCTCGAGAAGCCGTCGCGCGCGCGCGTGAAGGTCCCCGTCCACTACCGCGGCTTCGTGATCGGCGACGAGTTCGTGGTGGGCTACGGGCTCGACTGGGACGGCAAGATGCGCAACCTGCCGTTCGTCGGCGTGCCGCGGACCTGAGCTAGAATCGCGCCATGGACGAATCGACCACCGTCGCGCGCCGCGGAGGCGGCATGAAGAGCGCCATCGCCTGGCTCGCCATCCTCGGGCTCCTGGCGCTCGTGGTGTGGCTCGCCGCCGAGCGGAACGCGCGCACCTGGCACCTCGTGCCCGACGAGGGTCGCCTCGTCGTCATGAAGGGGATGATGCTCCCCGCCGGTCGCTCGACGTTCCAGACGAGCGACCCCGCGCTCGCGCAGGCGTACGCGCCGCTCGTCGCGCCGCCGGGCAAGCCGCTCCCGGCGGAGCGGAGCTTCGAGGAGCGCGCGCTCCTCGATCAGGCGCTCTACGACGTGCTCGCGGGCTGGGCGAAGGAGGAGATCGCGAGCGGCGATCCCGCGCGCCTCGAGCGCGGGCTCGGCTACCTCGGGCGCGCGGAGAAGCTCCCCGGCCTCTCTCCCTCCCAGCGCGACGACCTCTCCGCGCTCCGCGCCGAGTCGGGGTTCCAGGAGGGCCTGCGGCTCCTCGCGCGCGCCGCGGAGGAGCTCCGCGACGCGGCCGAGAAGCTGCGGCGCGCGGCGACCTCGCGGTCGACGCATGCGTCGGACGCGGGGGTGCTCCTCAAGGACGTCGAGCCGGCGGTGGAGGCCGCGACGGGAGCGCTGCGCCAGGCGGCGCGGTTCGTCGCGAAGCCGGCGCCCGCGCCGGAGGCTGCCGCGGCCGTGCCGCAGCAGCCGCAGCAGGCCGCGGAGCAGAAGTAGCAGGCGACGGTGTAGGCGGGCAGGCGCCCGCCCGCCATCCCGGCAGGCGCGCTGACGCCGCGGCGGGGCTCGCCCGCGGGCGCGGCGCGCGGGTGTCCCGGCGAGCGGAAGGCATGTAACATCGCGGCCCAAATGGCCTCCTTCTACGCGCGAAACGGCGCCGGCGAGCTGCTCGCCCGGTACAGCTTCATCGAGCCCCTGCTCGAGGGGAAGCGGGTGCTGGAGGTGGACGGCGCGCTCGCCACGGGCGGCGGCGGCGCGCTCTTCCTCGCGGAGCGCGGCGCGGCGGCGGTGCTCTCCATCGAGTCCAGCGAGGACCGCCTCGAGGGCGCGCGCGACGCCGGCCACCACCCGTTCGTGCAGTACCGCGCGGCGGACCCGCGGGAGCTGCGCGCGGGTGCGTTCGACCTCGTCCTCGTCGCCGACGGCGCGGCGCTCGTGCGCGATCCCGCCCGCCTCGCGGCGATCCGGCGGCTCCTCGCGCCCGGAGGCCGGCTCGCGACGGCGCTCTCCGCCGGCGGCGCCGGCCTCGCCGAGCTCGCGGCAGAGCCCGCCGGAGAGGAGCCCCCGCCGTACGAGGCGTTCGTGGGGGCGCTCGCGGATCACTTCCCGCTCGTCGAGGTGGCGACGCAGTCCGCGACCGTGGGGTGGGTGCTCGCGCTCTCCGCCGAGGGCGAGGGGGAGCCCGAGGTCGCGATGGACGGGACGCTCGCCGGCACGCCGGAGACCGCGGCGTGGGTCGCGATCTGCGGCGAGGAGCCGTGCGGGCTCGCCGGCCTCTCCGTGGTCGCGCTCCCGGTGAAGCCGCTCCTCGACGCCGCGCTCGAGGCGCAGGCGTCGCGCGGTGCGTCCGAGGAGGATCGGCGCCGCGCGGAGATGGCGGAGGCGGCGCGCCACGAGGCGCTCGCCGCGCTGTCGTCGCGGGCCGACGAGCTGGACCAGGCGTTCGAGGCGCGCGACGACGCGCTGCGCGGCCGCGAGGCCGCCCGCGCCGAGCGCGACGAGGCGGTCTCCGCCCGCGACGCCGCGCTCGCCGAGGCCGCAGAGGCGCGCGCGGCGATGGGCGCGGTCCAGCACGAGCTCGAGGAGCTGCGCGCCCGCGGCGCCGCGGCCGAGGCCGCCCTGGAGCGGGCGCGCGCGGAGGCGGCGCCGCTCGCCGATCGCGCGCGCGAGCTGGAGGCGCTGGTCGAGGCGGAGCGCGAGGCGGCCTTCGAGGCGCGGGCCGCGCTCGACCGCGCCCGCGGCTCCGTGGCGGACCGGCTGCGCGAGGCCGACGAGGCGCGCGCCGCCGCCCAGGCGCAGGCGGACGCCTCGGTGCGAGCCCAGGCCGAGCTCGCCGAGCGGCGGAACGCGGCCCTCGAATCCGAGGCCGCGCTGCGCGCCGCGCGGGCCGAGGCGCAGGCCGCGAAGGCGGCGGTGGAGGCGGTGCTCGCGCGCGCGGTCGGCGCCGAGGGCCGCGTGGCCGAGCTGGAGGAGGAGCTCGACGTGCGCGCCCAGGAGCAGGATCGCGAGCGCACGGCGGCGCGCGACGAGATCGCGCGGCTGTCGTCGGAGCTCGAGGGCGCGCGGACCTTCGCTGCGGAGTCTGCCGGCATCCGCGCCGAGGCCGACGTGATCCGGCAGGAGGCGGAGCGCGCACGCGAGGAGATCGCGCGGCTCTCGTCGGAGCTCGAGCAGCTGCGCGCCGCCGCCGCGGACGCGGAGGTGGCTCACCGCGCCGACGCGGGCCGGGCGGAGGCGCTCACCCGCGCCGAGGCCGACCGCGACGAGGCGCGGCGGGAGCTCGAGGCGCTCCGCGCGCACGCGGGCGACGGCGAGCGAGCTCGCGAGGAGGCGGAGCGGCTCCGCGGCGAGCTCGCGCGGGCGGA
>DASSQM010000290.1:0-3472 GCA_035702465.1 Anaeromyxobacter sp.
GGCGAGCGCGAGCGCCGCCCGGAGTGATGCGCCTCTCACTCGAGGTGACGCTCGGCCCGCCGCCCCGGCGCGGCTACATGCTGCGCGTCGCCTGTCCGCGGCGCCGCCGCGACAGGAAGTAGATCACCGCCGCGATCGCGAGCAGCACGATGATCCAGCCGATGCCGCGGCCGCCGCCGCCATCGCCGCCCGTTCCGCCGGCAGGCCCACCGCCCGCGCCTCCTCCTCCCGCCGGCGGGCCGCCGGCCCCGCCTCCGCCCGCACCACCCGCCTGCGCGAACGCGATCACGGGAGCAATGGCCACCGCGAGCGCGAACACGGCCGCCCACGATCTCTCGAACCAGTCCGTCCTCCTCATGTCGTCCCCCCTTGAAACGGCCCCCCGCGGGCCCGCTCAAAGCTGGTCAGCCCGCGACGCCCCGGGAAGGCGCTCCGCGTCCCGCGCACGGGCTCGCGCGCCGGCTGGCGAGCCCGTGCGGGGCGCGCGCGCCCGGCGCTGGACCGGTCAAGCCTCCTCCCGCCGTCCGGCGAGCACAGGTGGGGCTCGGTCCCTCACCACCCGTTTGCACGTGGAGAGAAGCCTGCTTTGATCGCACACTCAGGTTCGCGTCCTTCGCAGGATCGGCTCCGCATGCCCCCCAGTCCCCGTTCCGGGGTCGTCTCGGTCGACATCCCGCTCCAGCCCGACGAGCTCATCGACGCGTGGCGGCCCGAGTCGAGGCGCCTGCTGCTCACGACGAAGGAGCCGCTCCGGCTCCAGCAGCGGGTGGTCGCCCGCATCACCGCCGTCGGCCTCAACGTCGCAGCGACCATCACGGGGCGCGTGGTGAGCGCGAGCCGTTCCGGCGACCACTACAGGATCGAGCTCGTGCCGGACGACATCCGCGTCCGCGCGATGGAGAGGCTCTTGTCGATCGCGCGCGGCGAGGCGGTCGACGACCGCACCCGCGCGCCGCGGTTCCTCGCGAGCATGCCCGCGGTCGTCTACCTCTCCGCCGGGCCGGTCTACATGACGACGTTCTCCGTCTCCGAGAACGGGTGCGGCATCGCCTGGTCGGGGGCCGTCCCCGCCATCGGGACGCCCATGGACGTCCGCATCGGCGCCGGAACGCAGGCCGCGTCGTTCCGCGCGGTCGTCTGCTGGACCGCCAAGGCGGGCCGCACGGCGATGGTCGGGGTGCGCTTCGTCACGGGCGAGCGGAACGCGTGGGTGACGATGCTCACCGACCTGAAGCGCTCGGGCGCGCCGCTCGCGTGAAGAGCGCCGCGCGCGGCGGCGGAGCTGGGGTACGATTCGCGGCGCCGTGAGACGCCGGAAGGAGAGCCGCCGCCAGCCGAGGCCCGCGAAGCGCGCCGCCCGCGAGCTCCCGGAGCTGCGCGCGCGCATCGACCTCATCGACGCACGCATCCTCGCGCTCCTCAACGACCGCGCCCGCGTCGCGGCGGAGATCGGGGAGGTCAAGCGCGCCTCGGCCCCGGGCGCGCCGTTCCACGCGCCGGCGCGGGAGCGCGAGGTCCTCGCCCGCCTCGAGAAGCTCAACGACGGGCCGTTCCCCGCCGACGCGATCCGCCCCGTGTTCCAGGAGATCATGAGCGCGTGCCTCAGCCTCGAGCGCCCGCTCCGCGTGGCGTTCCTCGGACCGGAGGGCGCGTTCTCGCACCAGGCCGTGAAGCACCAGTTCGGCGCCTCCGCGCAGCCCATCCCGCAGCGCTCGATCTCCGCGGTGTTCGACGCGGTGGAGGGCGGCCAGGCGGACTACGGCGTCGTCCCGGTCGAGAACGCGACCCAGGGCGTCGTCGACCCGACGCTCGATGCGTTCCTCGACAGCGCGCTGCGCGTGGTCGGCGAGATCCTGCTGCCGTTCGAGCTCGCGCTCCTCGTGCACGGCGACGTCGATCCCGGGGAAGTCGCGCACGTCTACGCGCAGGCGGAGGCGCTCCAGGCGGCGGAGGCGTGGCTCGCCGTACACGTCCCGCGCGCCGCGCAGGTGGTGACGCCGAGCGCCGCCGAGGCCGCGCGCCTCGCGCGCGAGGATCCCGACGGCGCGGCGGCGGCGCCCGACGCGGTCGCGAGGATGTACGACCTGCGCGTCGCGGCGGAGCGCATCCAGGCCGGCGGTGACGCAACGCGATTCTGGGTCCTCGGGCGGACGCCGGCGCAGCGGACCGGCCGCGATCGCACGAGCCTCGTCGTCTCGGTGAAGGACGGCCCCGGCGTCCTCCTGCGCATCCTCGAGCCGCTCGCGCGGCGCGGCATCAACCTGACGCGGATCGAGAGCCGCCCTGCGCCGCGCCGGGCGTGGGAGTACGTCTTCTTCCTCGATCTCGACGGCCACGAGACCGACGGGCCGGTGGCCGCGGCGATCCGCGACATCGAGCAGGCGAGCGCGAGCGTGAAGCCGCTCGGGAGCTATCCGAGGGCGGAGGCGGAGCCGGCGCGGTGATCGGCTCGGCCGGATGCAGGTGCGGGCAGGTGGGTGCCGGTCCTCCAGCGGCCCCTTGCACGCCGAGCGAACCCTGCTCTGATGGGGGAAAGCCCAGCTCGACCGTTTCGCCGGGAGGCGTCCCGCATGATCGCCACTTCCCACGCCGGAGTGATCCGCCTCGACGTCCCGTTCCGCCCCGACGAGCTCGTCGCCGCGTGGCGGCCCGACTCCCGGCGCCTCCTGCTCCCCGCGCGCGAGCCGCTCCGGCTCCAGCAGCGCGTCGCGGCGCGGATCAGCGCCCTCGGCCTGGGCGTCGCCGCGACGATCGCGGGCCGCGTCACGAGCGCGAGCCGCCAGGGGGAGCTCCACCGCATCGAGCTCGCGCCCGACGACATCCACGTGCGCGCGGTCGAGCGGCTCCTGTCGATCGCCAGCGGACAGCCGGTGCACTACCAGGCGCGCGCTCCGCGCTTCCTCGCCGCCATGCCCGCGGTCGTGTACGGCTCCGCGGGACCGACGTACATGACGACGTTCTCGGTGTCCCAGAACGGGTGCGGCCTGACGTGGTCCGGGTCCGCGCCCGTCCCCGCCGTCGGCGTCCCGGTGGACGTCCGCCTCGGCGCCGGGAACCGGGCGGCGACGCTCCGGAGCGTGGTCGCGTGGACGCAGCGAGCCGGGCGCACCGCCACCGTCGGCCTGCGGTTCGTGGCGGGCGCCTCCAGCGCCTGGACGATGATGATGGGCGAGGTGAAGGGGTCGGGCGCGCCGCCGGCGTGACCAACCTCCGGCGTCCGCGAGCGCAGGCCCCCGGCGCACCCGGGCACCACCGCTTCGGACGCGGCCGCGCCGTCGTCGGCACCGTGCTCTCCGACGAGCTCAGCTCGCTCGTGCGGGCGCGGGCCGGATAGGCGCGGTCGCCCGCGAGAGTTCACTCGCGGACCGAGCAGGCGGGCCGCGCCGTCCCCATGAGGGACGGCGCCGCCCGGATGGCGGGCGATCGCCCGAGCCGCTATGCGCACCGGATCCTTCGAGGTGCGAGATGGCGA
>DASSQM010000291.1:0-2126 GCA_035702465.1 Anaeromyxobacter sp.
CGAGGAGGACGCGTTCCATCGTGTCTCCGTTGTGCGTTTGACAGCCCCGGGGTGCCTTTCTATTTTGCCCCGGCCCGGGCGGGAACCGTTCGGACGGGGGAGGCCCCGCGTGGCGCTCATCGTGCAGAAGTTCGGCGGCACGTCCGTCGGCGACGTCGAGCGCATCAAGAACGTGGCGCGGCGCGCCCTCGCCGCGCACCGCGCCGGGAACGACGTCGTCGTGGTGGTCTCCGCGATGGCGGGCGAGACGAACCGGCTCCTCGACCTCACGCGCAGGGTGTGCGAGCGGCCGGACGAGCGGGAGCAGGACGTCGTGGCGGCGTCCGGCGAGCAGGTCACCATCGGCCTCACCGCGCTCGCCATCCAGGGCATGGGCGGGAAGGCGCGCAGCTTCACGGGCCACCAGGTGCGGATCCACACGGACAGCGCCTTCTCGAAGGCGCGCATCCTCTCCATCGACCGGGAGCGGATCGACGCCGCGCTCCGCCGCGGCGAGATCGCGATCGTCGCCGGGTTCCAGGGCGAGGACGTCGACGGGAACATCACCACGCTCGGGCGGGGCGGCTCCGACACCACCGCGGTCGCCCTCGCCGCCGCGCTGGGCGCCGGCGCCTGCGAGATCTACACGGACGTCGACGGCGTCTACACCACCGACCCGAACATCGTGCCCGCCGCGCGGAAGCTCGACCGGATCTCGTACGAGGCCATCCTCGAGCTCGCGAGCGCGGGCGCGAAGGTGCTGCAGATCCGCTCCGTCGAGCTCGCCATGAAGTACCGCGTTCCGCTATGGGTGAAGTCGTCGTTCACCGACGCCCGCGGCACCCTCTGCTGCGAGGAGGATCTCGAGATGGAGCACGTCGTCGTCTCCGGCATCGCGTTCGATCGCAACGAGGCGAAGCTGTCGGTGCGCGGCGTCCCGGACAGGCCCGGCGTCGCCTCGCGCATCTTCAAGCCGCTCGCCGACGCGAACATCGTCGTGGACCTCATCGTGCAGAACGTGGGGCACGCCGGGAAGGCGAACCTCACGTTCACGGTCCCGAAGGCGGACCTGCCGAAGGCCGTCGAGATCGTGAAGCGCTCCGCCGCGGAGCTCGGCGCGGACGGCTTCGACAGCGACGACGCGATCGCCAAGGTGTCGGTCGTCGGCGTCGGCATGCGCAACCACGCCGGCGTCGCGGCGAAGGCCTTCGAGGTGCTCGCCGCCGCGGGGATCAACATCGAGATGATCTCGACGTCGGAGATCAAGATCTCCGTGGTGATCGCGCAGAAGTTCATGGAGCTCGCGATCCGGGAGCTCCACGCTGCGTTCGGGCTGGACGCGCCGGCGGCGGCCGGGTAGCGGTCGGGGTCGGGGTCGAGGTCGAGGTCGAGGTCGAGGTCGGGGTCGAGGTCGGGGTCGCGGTCGGGGCCCTTCGACTCCGCGCCGCCTGCGGCGGCGCTACGCTCAGGGCGAACGGCCGTGCTCCAGACCGAAGCCGAAGCGCGGGGTGCGCAGTTCGCCCGGCAGGCCCGTTGCACCGCCGCTCGCCATGCCCCGCCGCCTCGCCCTCGCCTTCGCGCTCCTCGCCGTCCTCTTCGCCGCACGCCTCCGCAGGTGGGCCGAGCTCCCTCCTCCTCCGCGCGCGTGCCCGCCCGCCGGCCGCGGCGAGCCCCCGCGCCACTGGCTCGGCTGCGCCGCGGACCCCGGTCCGCCGCGCGCCCTCGCCGACGACGAGCGGCTCGTCCTCGGCCTCCCGCTCGACGCGAACCGCGCCGAGGAGCGAGTCCTCGCGTTCGTCCCCGGGCTCTCGCGGCGCCTCGCGGCCGAGCTCGTCGCGGAGCGCCGCGAGCGCGGCCCGTTCTCGAGCGTCGAGGACGTACTGCGCGTGCGGGGTGTAGGTCCGAGGCGGCTGGCGCGCGCAGCTCCCTACCTCGCGGTCGGGCCGTAGCCTGTCCCACGCCTCTGGGGTACGCTTCCGTCGCGCGAGGGTCGGAGGGACTCGGTGGTCATCCGCTGCGAGCGGTGCTCGACGCTGTACGAGCTCGACGAGGCGCTGCTCGCGCCCGGCGGGTCGCAGGTGCAGTGCACGCGATGCCAGCACGTCTTCACGGCGTTCCCTCCTCGCGCCCCCGGGCGGACCCTCGTG
>DASSQM010000292.1:0-5288 GCA_035702465.1 Anaeromyxobacter sp.
GATGAGCCAGACGTGGTTCGCCTCCCAGATCGGCCCGATGGCGCGCTCGACGAGCGCGCGCTGCTCCGCCTTGCGCGGTCCCGCCGCGAGCAGGTCCCAGATGCCGCCGCCGAAGTCCGCGCCCCCGAGGAGCGCGTACAGGACGAGGGCGGCGAGGACGGCCGCGCCGAGGAGGTCCGCCGCCGTCACGCGCCGACCCTCCCCTCGCCCCCCGCCGCGCGCGGCGCCCGCGCGATCTGCCGCCAGAGGAGCGCGGCGGTGACCGCGCCGAGGAGCACGTACAGGAGGACGAACGCGACGAGCGGCAGCGCGAGGCCTCGCACCGGCGTGACCGACTCCGCCGTGGTGAGGATGTCGCGCACCGTGAACGGCTGGCGCCCCCACTCGGTCACGAGCCAGCCCGCCTCGAGCGCGACGAAGCCGAGCGGCCCGGCGAGCGCGACTGCGCGGAGGTACCAGCGCGGCGTCTCGCGCCGGAGGAGCCGCAGCGCGAGCCCCGCCGCCGCGATCCCCGCGAGCAGCGTGCCGAGCCCGACCATCGCCTGGAACGCGAGGTGGACGTGGCGCGTGTTCGGCCACGCCTCGCGCGGGAACGCGCGCAGCCCCTTCACCTCGGCGTCTGGATCGTGGAACGCGAGCAGCGAGAGGCCGCGCGGGATCTCGATCGCCCAGCGCGTCTCCATCCGCTCCGGATCGGGCAGGCCGCCGATGCGGAGCGCCGCGCCGCGCTCCGTCTCGAACTGCCCCTCGAGCGCCGCGAGCTTGAGCGGCTGCACGGCGGCGACCTGGCGGGCCGACAGGTCGCCGGAGATGGGCTGGAGGATCGCCGCCGCGCCGCCCACGCCGAGCGCGATGCGCAGGGCCGCGCGGTGGAACGCGCTCGTGCGGTCCCGCAGGAGGAGCGCCGCGTGGATCCCCGCCACCGCGAACCCCGTCGCCGCGTAGCAGGAGAGGAGCACGTGCACGACCTCGTGCGACCAGCCCGGCGGGAACATCGCCGCGAACGGGCGCACTTCGGCCGGCACCCCCGCGGCGAGCCGGAACCCCGCCGGCGACGCCATCCACGCGTTCGCGAGCGTGACGAAGAACGCCGAGAGGGCGCCGCTCACCGCGACGACCGCGCCGCTCGCGAGGTGCAGCGCCGGCGACGCGCGGTCCCATCCATAGAGGTAGATGCCGAGGAAGATCGCCTCCGCGAAGAACGCGAACCCCTCGAGCGAGAACGGCATGCCGATCACGGCGCCGGCGAACGCCATGAAGCGCGGCCAGAGGAGCCCGAGCTCGAACGAGATCACGGTTCCCGACACCGCGCCGACGGCGAACAGGATCGCGGTCCCCTTCGCCCAGCGCTTCGCGAGCTCGAGGTGAACCGCGGATCCGGCGCGGCGCCACCGCCACTCCGCGAGCACCATGAAGAGCGGCATCGCCACGCCGACCGCCGCGAACACGATGTGGAAGACGAGCGAGACGCCGAACAACCACCGCGCGGCGAGGAGGTCGGACACCGGGCGACATTACGCCCGCGCGGAGTTTGACACCCCCGAAATACGGCGGGTAACCTCCGAGGGTCGTCTGCGCTGCGACACGCTCAGCGCAAGCCCCGGAGGTCTCATGCGCCTCGGCCGCCTCGCGACGTCGCTCGCCGCCGCCCTCACGCTCGGTGCTGCGGCGATCGCGCGCGCCGAGCCGCTCGACGTGAGCCTCCTCAAGCTCGGCCCGCCCGATCCTGCCGTCTGGGTCGCGCTCGGCGCCGATCCCGCGCAGGCGGGCACCCTCTCCGCCGACGCGAAGCGGCGCTTCGCCATCCTCTCCAACGACGTCGCGCTCGCCATGTCGTCGGCGCTCCTCCAGCCCGGCTCCACCACCGGTCACTCCGGCTGGGACGTCGCGCTGGAGGGCACGTACAGCTCCGTGCACGACGCGGCGATCGGCACCGCGCAGCTCGGCTTCGGCGATCGGCCCTGGGCCACGACCTCGGTCACCCCGAGCGCGCTCGTCGGGTCCGGGATCCACGTCCGCAAGGCGCTCCCGTTCAGCTTCGAGATGGGCGGCCGCCTCACGTACCTCGCCATGACCTCGTACGTCGCCGCGCAGGGAGAGGCGAAGTGGGCGCTCAACGAGGGCTTCGACTACTTCCCCGACGTCGCGGTGCGCGCCGCGTACACGCGGCTCTTCGGCCAGACGGAGTGGAACCTCGACACGACCGACCTCGACGTCCTCGTGTCGAAGCGCTGGGGCGTCTCGGCGGTCACGAGCTTCACCCCGTACGTCGCGGCGCGGTTCACGTTCGTGAACGCCTCGTCCGAGCGCATGGACTTCGCGAACGCGCCGTCGCTCAACGCCCCCCCCGGCACGACGACGTTCGCGGGCTTCCCGAACCTCCGCACGAACCTCTACCGCACCACGCTCGGCGTGCGCATGACGGCGAACGCCGTCTCGCTCGCGGTGGAGGGCACCTACTTCGCCGGGACGAAGCACTCCGGCGACGCGAGCCCCGCCGCGGGCGACTACCCGGACTTCAGGCTCGCCTCCTCGTGGTCCGCGGCGTTCCGGCTCGGCTGGGAATTCTAGGACTCAGCCCAGCGCCGCGCGGATCCTCGCCGGCACGTTCGTGATGACGCCCGCCGCGCCCATGGCGGCGAGCGCCCGCGCCGCCGCGGGATCGTCCACCGTCCACACGTTCACGGCGAGGCCGCGCCGCGTCCAGGCCCGCACGCGCTCCTCCGTCGCGAGCGTGCGCTCGGGGTGAACGGCCGACGGCCCCATGAGGCGGATCGCGGCGGCGAGCGGCAGCTTCCACGGGCGCTCGCCGTCGAAGAGGAGCCCCACCGGCACGTCCGGCGCGGCGAGGCGGAACGCGACGACGAGCCGCCAGTCGAACGACGACACGAGCACGCGCCGGGCAGCGCCCGCCCGCGCGACGACCTTCGCCGCCGCCCCCGCGAGCCGGAGATCCCCGCCGCGCGACTTGAGCTCCACGTTCACCACCGCCCCGGGCAAGGCCTCCAGCACCTCCGCGAGGAGCGGCATGCGCTCTCCGCGGAACGCGTCCCCCTTCCAGCCGCCGACGTCGAGCGCGCGGAGCTCCGCGAGCGGCGCGTCGGGAACGCGGAGCGCGACGCCGGCGACGCGCAGCGTGTCCTCGTCGTGGCCGACCACGACCTCGCCCGTCCCGCAGCGCCACACGTCGAGCTCGACGCCGTCCGCGCCCTGCTCGAGGGCGAGGCGGAACGCCGCGAGCGTGTTCTCGGGCGCGTCCGCGCTCGCGCCGCGATGCCCGAGCACGAGCGGCCCCCGCCCGGCGCGGGGCGCGATCGGCACGTGCCTCGCCATCGAGCCCTCCTCCCGTTATCCTACCCCGGCCTCGCGAGGCGCCCCATGGTCACCGACCTCGTCGTCGTCGTCTTCGTCGCCATCCTCGTCGTGGGCGGCCTCTACGTGCCGCGCATCGGCGACGCGATCGGGCGGCTCGTGAAGGGCGATCGGAAGCGAGGCTAAGGAAGCCGCTGCGCCGCGATCCGCAGCGCCACCGCCCGGACGAGCGGGTGGAGCGTGGCGTCGCGGGAGATCTCGCGCAGCTCGCCCGCGGCGAGCCCGGACAGGAGCTCGAGCGCGATCGCGGTCTCCGCGTACGGGTTCCGCACGATGGCGAGCGCGACGCCGGACCGCGTGCGCCAGCGCGGCGACTCGAACACGCAGCGCAGCGTCTCCGGCCGGCAGGGGCGGCGCGAGGCGATGCGCACCACGAACGCCTCCGTGAGCTGGGGGTTCCGCAGGAGCTCGCGCACCACCGACGGCTCGCCCTCCGCGGCGAGGCGGGCGAGCAGGTCCGGGTCGCGCTGCGCACGGGCGAGCGCCTTCTTGTGACCGAGCGTGAGGTGCGCGAGGCGCGCGTCGGCCTTGTCGCGCGGCTCCCGCCACGCGCGCTGGGGGGGAGGCGCGACGAGGAGCGCGGTGACCTCCGTGAGCCCGCGCCCCGCCGCCGCGGCGTACAGCTCCGCGAGCCACTCGTACGGCAGGTCGCCGCGCGGATCCCCGAGCGCCTGCGCCACGGCGGCGGCGGCGGTGCGGAGCGGCGGCGCCGCGTCGCGGACGAGCGCGGCCACGATGCCCGCCGCGGCGGTCGCGTCGGTCGAGGCGAGCGCGCGGGCTGCGGCGCGGACGCGCATGGGCCCTTCCTCGAGCCCCGCGAGGTGGCGCGCGAGCTCCGCCGCCTCGGCGCGCGCGGACGACGGGGGCGGGCCCGATCGCGCGTCGCCCCGGCCCCCGCCGGTCGTCATGGCGAGGCGGCCGCTCCGGAGGCGAGCTCCACGCGGACGGACGCGCCCTCGAGGTCCGCCGGCGCGTCGGTGATCGGCACGAGGAACGGCACTGCGTCGCCGGGGTGGATCTGCCTCGGCGCGCGCGCGGCCGCCGCCTTGGCGAGGGCCGCGACGCCATCGTCGTCGCCCGCGCGATACAGCTCCTCCGGCGTCGGCACCGCGCCGGCGAGCGCCTCGCCGCGCGCGAGGACCGCGTCCGAGCGCACCACCTCCACGCGGACGCGCACGGTGCGCACCGGCGCCGCCGCGTGCGAGATCACCTTGCCGCGCACGAACAGGATGGGAAGCCCCTTCTCGCGCTCGTAGACGCCGCTCCGCACCTCGACCGCCGTGAACGGGCGCTCCGGACCGCCGCGGCCCAGCGCCGCGAGGATGGCGCCGGGCCGAAGCGACAACCGCTCGGCGCCGCCGTCGCTCCGCCACACCACGAGGAACGCGAGCGTGACGACGAGGAGCGCGAGGAGCGCGACGGCGTTCACCGCCGCGGCGCGCAGGCGCGACTCCCGCCGGGCCGGCACCGGGCCCGTCGCGATCTCGGCCGCTGCCGTGGGGACCGCGAGCGGGGCCGTGAACGGGCGGATTGCGGCCGGCACAGCCGCCGGCGCGGGGGCGGCCGCGGCGCCCGACGCCTGGGCGGACGCGACGGCGCCGGCGACGGGCGGCGGCTCCGGAGCGGCTTCGGCGGGCGGCTCGGCGGGAGCGGGGTGCGGGCTCGCCGCCGGCGCCTCCTGCGGCCCTGCGTCGGGCTCGGTCGCGAGCGCGAGCGCCGGGCCCGAGGCGCCGAAGTCGTACGCGTCGAAGGTGTTCGGGTCCGCGCCCATCGTGAACCCTTCGGACGCGAGAGACGGCGGGAGGTGGTCGCCGGGCTCCGGAGCGAGCCGCGCGGTCGGCAGCGGCGGGGGCGTGAGCCGCTCCTCGAGGGCGAGGCCGCCGCCGTCGGGCTCGGCCGGCGCAGGGGCGGCCCCG
>DASSQM010000293.1:0-2139 GCA_035702465.1 Anaeromyxobacter sp.
CGCTCGCCGAACGCGACGAGCTCGTCCGGCGTCCGCCGGGAGTGCCGGCCGCGGCCGCCGCACACCTTGACGCCGAGCTCGCTCTCGAGCGGCGCGAGGCCGCGCTGGAGCGCGCCGACGACGGAGGTCGTGATTCCGCTCGAGTGCCAGTCCATCCCCATGAACGCGCCGAGCGCCTGGAACCAGAACGGATGGGAGAGGCGGCGGAGGAGCTCGTCGCGCCCGTACTCGAGCACGATCGCCTCGGCGAGCACGCGCCCGAGCCGGGCCATGCGGTGGAAGAGCCAGGGCGGCACGCGCCCGCCGTGGAGCGGCAGGTCGGCGCTGCCGGTGGCGGCGCCCGGCACGCCGGCCGGGCGGGCGCGCGGCTTCGCGGGGGACGTCACGCGCGCTCTCCGTAGCGCGCGGGCGCGCCGGCCGCACGTCCGCTGCGCATCTTCTCGCCATGGCCAGCCGCGTCCGCGGCGGCGACGGCACCCGAACCGCCGCCCCGCTCGTCCCCGAACGGCCGACCTTGCCGGCGCTCCGCCGCGCCGCCGGGGGCTGCAAGGCGTGCCCGCTCTGGGAGCGCGGCACGCAGACCGTCTTCGGAGAGGGCCCGCCGGACGCCGAGGTGATGCTCGTCGGGGAGCAGCCCGGGAACGAGGAGGACCTCACCGGCCACCCGTTCGTCGGCCCCGCCGGGCGGCTCCTCGATCGCGCCCTCGCCGAGGCCGGGATCGATCGGCGCGGCGTCTACGTGACGAACGCGGTGAAGCACTTCAAGTGGGAGCCGCGCGGCAAGCGGCGCATCCACCAGAAGCCGAACGCCGGCGAGATCCGCGCCTGCCACCCTTGGCTCGAGGCCGAGCTCCAGGTCCTTCACCCGCGCGCCGTGGCCTGCCTCGGCTCCACCGCGGCGCAGGCCCTGCTCGGCAGGGACTTCCGCGTGACCCAGCGCCGCGGCGAGATCCTGCGGACGACGCTCGCGCCGATCGTGATGGCGACGGTGCACCCGTCCTCGATACTGCGCGCCCCTGACGACGAGACGCGCCGCGCGGAGCTGCAGCGGCTCGTCGAGGACCTCGCGCGGCTCGCGGAGGCGCTGCGCGAGGCGCCGAGGGGGCCGGAGGCGCCGGCGCCGGGCTGAGCGGACCGCGACCCCGCCCCGACCGCGACCCCGACGCCGATCTCGGTCCAGCGATCAGCCGAGGTACTTCGCGAGGATCGGCCGCAGCTTCTCGCGCACGTCCGGCGGGATGCGCGACTTGTCCGTCCACATCGCGAGCGCGAGCGCGGACTGGCACGGGCACGGCTTGTCGCCCAGCTCCGCGACGCGCGGGATGGTCCGGCGGATGAGCTCGAGCGCGTTCTGCGTCGCCGCCTTGAGGTTGCCGAGGATCTCCTCGATGAGCTTCGCCGAGTCCAGCGTCGCCGGGTGCGGCTTCCAGCAGTCGTAGTCGGTCGGCAGCGCCACGAGCGCGTAGCAGATCTCGGCCTCGCGGGCGAGCTTCGCCTCGGGCATCGCCGTCATGCCGATGAGCGACGCGCCCCAGCTCCGGTGCAGCTCGCTCTCGGCCCGCGTCGAGAACTGCGGGCCCTCCATGCACACGTACGTGCCGCCCTGGTGGATGCGCGTCGGGAAGCCGGTGCCGGCCTTCACGAGGACGTTCCGAAGGTTCGTGCAGAACGGCGAGGCGAGCTCGACGTGCACGGCGAGGTCGTCGAAGAACGTGCCGGGCCGTCGGAAGGTGCGGTCGATGACCTGGTCCGGGATGACGAGGTGCTTCGGCGCCACCTCCTCGCGCAGGCTGCCGACCGCACCCGACGCGAGGATGTGCGTCACGCCGAGCGACTTGAGCGCCCAGACGTTCGCGCGATACGGCACCTGCGACGGGTTGCGGACGTGGCCCTCGCCGTGGCGCGAGAGGAGCGCGACCGTCGTCCCCTCGAGCTGCGCGAGGGTAATGGGTCCGGAGGGCCGCCCGAAGGGCGTGTCGAGCTCGCGGACCTCGCCGCCGCCCAGCGCGCCGAGCGCCTCTCCGAGCCCGGTGCCTCCGATGATGCCGACCACGACCCGACCCATCTGCGACCTCCCCGCCCCGTCGAAAGAGGAACTGCCGAGTCTACCCCGGGGCCGCGGAGCGAGGGCGGAGGGAT
>DASSQM010000294.1:0-5888 GCA_035702465.1 Anaeromyxobacter sp.
GAACCGGCTCAAGTTCCTCGTGCGCGCCATCGGCTTCGAGGCGTTTCGCGCGGCCGTCGAGGACGAGCTCGCGCGCGTCCGCCGCGAGGGCGCGCCCCGCCTTCCGTTCGACGCGCAGCGCCCGTCCGAGGAGGCGCCGCCGCGCCATGCCCCGCGCGCTGTGCCGCCCGCGCCGGCCCTGCTGGCGCGGCGGGTGCGGGACCAGTCCACGCGGGGCCCCGGCGAGCCGCCGCCGCTCTCCGGCGGCGCACCGCCCGCGCCGGGCGCGCTCGAGGCGTTCGTCCGCACGAACGTGCGCCCGCAGCGGCAGCGCGGCTACTCGGTCGTGACGGCCTCGCTCCCGCAGGGCGACGTCCGCGCGGCGCAGCTCGACGCGCTCGCGGAGCTCGCCACGGCATGCGGCGACGGCACGGTCCGCTTCGCGAGCCGCGGCCACGCGCTCCTGCGCTGGATCCCCGACGCCGAGGTGCCCGCGCTGTTCGAGCGGCTCGCCGCGGCGGGCCTCGGCCGCGATGGCACGGGATCCGCCGCCGACGTGGTGGCCTGCCCCGGCGCGGAGGCGTGCCGGCAGGCGGTGACGCGGACCCGCGAGCTCGCGCGCCTCGTAGAGGATCGCGTGCGCGCGAGGCTCGGCGCGCGCGGGACGGAGGCGCCGCTCGACGTGCACGTCTCCGGGTGCCCGAACGGCTGCTCCCGCCACCACCTCGCCGGGATCGGCCTCCAGGGCAGCGCGCGCAAGGTGGGCGGCCGGAGCGTCCCCCAGTTCTTCGTGCTCGTCGGCGGCGGCGTCGCGGCGGACGGCGCGCGGTTCGGCGCGCTCGCCGCGAAGGTGCCCGCCCGCCGGGTGCCCGAGGCCGTCGAGCGGCTCGCGGCGCTGTGGCTCGACGAGCGCGCCCCCGGCGAGGGCGCGCCGGAGTTCTTCGCCCGCGCGCGCGACCGCGTCCGGGCGGTCCTCGCGCCGCTCGAGGAGCTCCGCCTCGAGGACGCCCGCGCCGAGGACTTCGTCGAGCCGGGCCAGCACGAGGAGTTCCGGCCGGCCGTCCAGGACGGGGAGTGCGCGGCCTGAGGCGCGTATCCGCTTGACAGGAGGGGTGTCCGTTTTCTAGGATTCTGCCGTTCGAGCGGATGGGCCGCTCGGAATCGAAGCGCGTGGCGATTTGCGGCGTATTGCGGCCACGTAAAACCAACCGCTAAAAGGCCCCTCGGCCCGGTGGCGTCTCACGGGCGAGGCAGAAGGGAAGTCCGATGACCCCGTCCGCTGCCGCGGCGCTCCACGCGCCGCGCGCCGAGCGCCCAGTTCCGGGCCCGGCGCTCTCGCCCCTCACCTGCCGTCTGTGCGGCGCGCAGCACGCGCCTGCGGCTGCCGCGGTGTGCGAGCAGTGCCTCGGCCCGCTCGAGCCCGCCTACGATCCCGTCCGGCGGCTGCCCGGCCGCGAGGAGATCGCGGCGCGGCCGCGCTCCATCTGGCGGTATCGCGAGTGGCTCCCCATCCTGGGCGCGCCCGTGCTCTCGCTCGACACCGGGTTCACGCCGCTCCTCGAGGCGCCGGCGCTCGCGAAGGCGCTCGGCGTGCGGCGCGCGTGGGTGAAGAACGACGCGGTCTCGCACCCGTCGCTCTCGTTCAAGGATCGCGTCGTGGCGGTGGCGCTGAACGCGGCGCGCGGGCTCGGGCTCCGGACGGTCGGCTGCGCGTCGACCGGCAACCTCGCGAACGCGGTCGCGGCGCAGGCCGCCCGCGCCGGTCTCGCGGCCTGGATCTTCGTCCCCGAGGACCTCGAGGTCGGGAAGATCGTGGGCACCGCCGTCTACGGGCCGAACCTCGTGCGCGTGCGCGGGACGTACGACGACGTGAACCGCCTGTGCAACCAGGTCGCCGACCGGTTCGGCTGGGGCATCGTGAACGTGAACCTGCGCGGCTACTACGGCGAGGGCTCGAAGACGATGGCCTTCGAGATCGCCGAGCAGCTCGGGTGGCGCCTGCCGGACGCGGTGATCGCGCCCATGGCCGGGGGCTCGCTCCTCACCAAGCTCGACAAGGGCTTCTCCGAGCTCTCGGCCGCGAGCCTCGTGGACGGCGAGCACCCGCGGATGTACGGGGCCCAGGCTTCGGGCTGCGCTCCCATCGTGAACCTCGTCGAGAAGGGCGGCGAGGCCATCGAGCCCGTCGTGCCACGCACCATCGCGCGCTCCATCGCCATCGGGAACCCCGCCGACGGCCGGTTCGCGGCGAAGGCCATCCGCACGTCCGGCGGCGGCGCCGCCGCGGTGACGGACGGCGAGCTCGTCGAGGGGATCCGCCTCCTCGCCCGCACCACCGGCGTCTTCACCGAGACCGCGGGCGGCGTCACCGTCGCCGCCGCCGCGAAGCTCGCCCGCGAGGGGAAGCTCCGCGCCGCGGACGAGGTGGTCCTCTGCATCACCGGGAACGGCCTCAAGACGGTGGAGGCGGTCCAGCCCGCCCTCGGCGCCGCCCCCGTCATCGACCCCAGGCTCCGCGAGGTCGCGGCGCTCGTGACCGCCGCGCATTAGACGAGGCGAGGAGAACCCCGACATGTCCGTGACCCTCAGGCTCCCCACCGTGCTCGCCAAGGCGGCGGGCGGCCAGACCGTGCACCAGGCGAAGGGCGCCACCGTCGGCGACGTCGTGGCCGATCTGGCGACGAAGTACCCGGAGCTCGGCACCCGGCTGCGCGACGACAAGGGCCAGCCGTATCCCTACGTGATCTTCTACCTCGACGACGAGGACATCCGGTTCCAGAAGGGATTCCAGACGCCGGTGCCGGACGGCGCCGAGATCGTCGTCGTCCCGGCGATCGCCGGAGGCTAGTGCCGTGTCCATCGCCCGCCCCGTATCCGAGCTGCCGCCGCTGTCGCAGGAGGAGATCCTCCGCTACAGCCGCCACCTCATCATCCCCGACGTCGGGGTGAAGGGTCAGCGGAGGCTCAAAGCCGCACGCGTGCTCATGGTCGGCGCGGGCGGGCTCGGCTCGCCGATCGGCCTGTACCTCGCGGCGGCGGGAGTCGGCACGCTCGGCATCGTCGAGTTCGACACCGTCGACGTGACGAACCTCCAGCGCCAGGTGCTCCACGGCACGAAGGACGTCGGGCGCCCCAAGGTCGAGTCGGCCCGCGAGCGGATCCGGGACGTGAACCCGCACGTGCAGGTCATCCCGCACGAGATCCGGCTCACCTCCGACAACGCCCTCGAGATCATGAAGGGCTACGACCTCGTCGTGGACGGAACGGACAACTTCCAGACGCGCTACCTCGTCAACGACGCGTGCGTGCTCCTCGGCAAGCCGAACGTGTACGGCTCGATCTTCCGGTTCGAGGGGCAGTCGACGATCTTCTGCACGCCGGAGGGCCCCTGCTACCGGTGCCTCTACCCGGAGCCGCCGCCGCCAGGCATGGTCCCGTCCTGCGCCGAGGGCGGCGTGCTCGGCATCCTCCCCGGCCTGCTCGGGCTCGTGCAGGCGACGGAGACGGTGAAGCTCATCACCGGCATCGGCGAGCCGCTCGTCGGCCGGCTCCTGCTCCTCGACGCGCTCCGCATGCAGTTCCGCACCGTGAAGCTGCGCAAGGATCCGCAGTGCCCGGCCTGCGGGACGCACGAGATCAAGCACCTCGTCGACTACGAGCAGTTCTGCGGCATCCGCGGCGCCGAGGAGGCGGAGCGGGTGAACGGGGTCCCCACCATCACGCCGGTCGAGCTCGCCGAGCGCCGCAAGCGCGGCGACGACCTCGACCTCGTGGACGTCCGCGAGCCGAACGAGTGGGAGATCGGGCGGATCGAGGGCGCCCGGCTCGCGCCGCTCTCCTCGTTCGCCGAGTCGCTCTCGACGATGGACTCCGCGCGCGACGTGGTCGTCTACTGCAAGGTCGGCGCGCGCAGCGCCCGCGCCGTGCGGCAGCTCCAGGCGGCGGGCTTCAAGCGCGTGTGGAACCTCGCCGGCGGCATCCTCCGCTGGAGCGAGGAGGTCGACCCGAGCGTGCCGAGGTACTGAGGGAGGAGCGTGCCGGTCCCGCCCGACCGCCGCGACAGGCCCCGCGCCGCCCCGCCGCTGGAGACGATCCTCGACGCGGTCGGCGCGACGCCGATCGTGCGGCTCCGGCGCGTGGTGGCGGAGGGCGGCGCGACGATCCTCGCGAAGCTCGAGTCGTTCAACCCGGGCGGCTCCGTGAAGGACCGCATCGCGGTCTCGATGGTCGAGGCGGCGGAGCGCGAGGGCAGGCTCGCCCCGGACGGCCGCGTGGTGGAGCCCACGAGCGGGAACACCGGCGTGGGCCTCGCGCTCGTGTGCGCCGTGAAGGGGTACCCGCTCACGCTCGTGATGCCCGACTCGACGGCGCTCGAGCACCGGCAGACGCTCCAGGCCTACGGCGCGGCCATCGTGCTCACCCCGGCCGAGGACGGCCTCGCGGCGTCCGTCGCGAGGGCCCGCGAGATCGCGGTCGGCGAGGGCGCGCTCCTCCTCGACCAGTTCGACAACCCCGCCAACCCCGCCGCGCACCGCGGCGGCACCGGGCGCGAGATCGTCGAGGCGTTTCGCGCCGCGGGAGGAGGACTCCCCGACGCGTTCGTCGCCGGCGTCGGCACCGGCGGGACGCTCACGGGCGTCTCGAAGGCGCTCCGCCGCGAGCGGCCCGACGTGCGCGTCGTCGCCGTCGAGCCGGAGTCGTGCGCGGTGCTCTCGGGAGGCGGTGCGGGGACGACGCGCATCCAGGGGCTCGGCGCCGGCTTCGTGCCCGGCGTCCTCGACCGCGGCGCCTACGACCGGGTCGTCACCGTCTCCGACGAGGACGCCTGGCGCATGAAGCTCCGCCTCGCGCGCGAGGAGGGGCTCCTCGTCGGCGTGTCGAGCGGCGCGGCGGCGGTGGCGGCGATCCGCGTCGCGCGCGAGCTCGGCCCGGGGAAGACCGTGCTCACCGTCTTTCCGGACACCGGCGAGCGCTACTTCTCGATGGCCGAGTGGTTTCCGGAGGCGGCGCTGTGAGCGCCAGGTCCCGCACGTTCCCGCACGGCGCCGCGCCGGTCGGCTCGCTCGCGGCGCTCGTCGGCATGACGCCGCTCGTGCGGCTGCGCCGCGTCGGGGCGGATCTCCCCGGCGTCGCGCTGTACGCGAAGTGCGAGTTCGCGAACCCCGGCGGCTCGGTGAAGGACCGCGCCGCGCTCCGCATGATCGAGAGGGCGCTCTCCGACGGCCGCTTCGGGCCCGGGAGGACGCTCGTGGACTCGACGAGCGGCAACACGGGCGTCGCGTACTCGTGGATCTGCGCTGCCCTGGGGCTGCGCTGCGCGCTCGTGATGCCCGCGAACGTCTCCGCCGCGCGCAAGCGCATCGCGAAGGCGTTCCGCGCGGAGATCATCCTCTCCGATCCGCTGGAGGGCTCCGACGGCGCGATCCGCAAGGTGCGCGAGCTCGTGGCCGCGGAGCCCGAGCGCTGGTTCTACCCCGACCAGTACGGGAACGAGGAGAACCCGCGCGCGCACGAAGCCGGCACCGCCGTCGAGATCGCCGAGGCGCTCTCCGGCCGGGTGGCGGCATTCGTGGCGGGCATCGGCACCGGCGGCACCGTGATGGGCACGAGCCGCGGGCTCCGCGCGCTCTGCCCCGGCGTGCGCTGCTACGCGGTGGAGCCCGCCGAGCCGCTGCACGGCCTCGAGGGCCTGAAGCACATGGCGTCGTCGATCGTGCCGCCCATCTACCGGGAGCAGGAGCTCGATGGGAAGCTCTCGATCGCGACCGCCGACGGCGTCGCCATGGCGGAGCGGCTCGGGCGCGAGGAGGGGCTGCGGGTCGGCCACTCCGCCGGCGCCGCCGTGGCGGGCGCCCTCCGGATCGCCCGCCGGATGACCGAGGCGGGCGAGACCGGGAACGTGGTGACGG
>DASSQM010000295.1:0-7297 GCA_035702465.1 Anaeromyxobacter sp.
GTGTCGCCGTCGAGCGCGATCGCGCCGAGCCTCGCCGGCGGCACGTGCATCCCGCGCACGCCCCCGGTCACTGCGCTCCACGTGACGACGACGTGCTCGACGACGACGCCGAACGCCATCGTCGCCATGGCGAGGTACAGCCCCTTGAGCCGCAGGCAGGGGAGCCCCACGGCGATGCCGGCGGCGGCGGCGATGCACCCCGCGGCGGGGAGCACGAGCCAGAACGGCAGCCCGAGCCGGTTCGCGAGCACGCCGCCGCCGTAGGCGCCGATGGCGAGGAAGGCGGAGTGGCCGAGCGAGATCTGCCCGGTGTAGCCGGTGAGGAGGTTCAGCCCCAGCGCGCCGACCACGGCGATGCAGGCGAGCGTGACGAGGTACACCGGGTACGCGCCCGCCACGAACGGGAGCGCGGCGAGGGCGGCGACGAGCGCGGCGAGCCACGCGCGCGACCAGAGGGTGCGGAAGAGCGCGAGGTCCTCGCGGTAGGTCTCGTGGAACGTGCGCGTGCGGACGACCATCAGACGCGCTCCAGCTTGCGCACGCCGAACAGGCCGTAGGGGCGCACCATCAGGACGAGGAACAGCACCGCGAACGGCGTCACGTCCTTCACGCCGCCGCCGAGGAGACGGTCCAGGTAGCCGCCGGCGAACGACTCGACGACGCCGATGGCGACGCCGCCGAGGATGGCCCCCGGCACGCTCTCGAGCCCGCCCAGGATCACCGCCGGGAACGCGCTCACCGCCACGTACGTGAGGCCCACGTTCAGCACCATGACGTTCGCGAGGAAGATGCCCGCCACGCCGGCGATCGCGAACGAGAGCCCCCACGAGAGCGCGAAGACGCGCTCGATGCGCACGCCCATGAGCGTCGCGGTGTGCTGGTCGTTCGCCGTGGCGCGCATGGCGAGCCCGAGCCGCGAGCGCTGGAAGAACACGAGGAACGCCGCCATGAGCGCGAACGCGACGCCCATCGTCCAGAGCTGCGTGTGCGAGAGCACGACGGCGCCGATCCGGACCGGCTCCTGCGGGAACGGGGAGGGGAACACGAGGTTGTCGTGGCCGAACAGGATGCCCGCCATCGCGCGCAGGAAGATGCTGAGCCCGATGGTGATCATGACCACCGCGAACTCGGGCTCGCCGAGCATCGGGCGCAAGACGAGCCGCTCGCAGACGAGCCCGAACAGGAAGACGAGGAGGACGGCGGCGCCGCAGGCGACCCAGACGTTGAGCTCGAGCCGCGAGGCGAGGAAGAACGCGGCGAAGGCCGGCAGCATGATGGCCTCGCCCTGCGCGAAGTTCACGATGCCGGTGGACTTGTAGATGAGGACGAACCCGAGCGCGATGAGGGCGTAGAGGCTCCCCGTGGCCACGCCGCTCACGAGGAGCTGCACGAAGTAGGTGGTCGCGCCCGACACGTGCCGCCTCCGCTCAGCTCTTCGGCTCGCGGTACAGCGCCTCGATGAGGTCCGCGAACCGCTCCGAGATGATCTTGCGGCGCACCTTCATGGTGGCCGTGACCTCCTGATCGTCCTGGTCGAGCTCCTTGGGGAGGATGGCGAAGCGCCGGACGTTCTCGACGCGCGAGAGCTGCGCGTTCACCCGGGCGATCTCGCCCGCGACGAGCTCGCGCACCTCGGGCCGCTCCGCGAGGCTCCGGTACGACGTGTGCGGGATGCCGCGCTCCTGCGCCCAGTCGGACACCGTCTGCAGCTCGATCTGGACGAGCGCGACGAGGTAGTTGCGGCGATCGCCGATCACGATCGCCTCCTTGACGTACGGGCTGAAGCGCAGGCGGTTCTCGATCTCCGAGGGCGCGATGTTCTTCCCGGCGGAGTTGATGATGATGTCCTTCTTGCGGTCGACGATCTCGAGCTGGCCGTCCGGTCCGAGCGCTCCCACGTCGCCGGTGCGCAGCCAGCCGTCGTCGGTGAACGCCGCGCGGGTCGCCTCGGGGTTCCGCCAGTAGCCCTGGAACACGGACGGGCCGCGCAGGAGCACCTCGCCGTCGTCGGCGAGCCGGAGCTCCACGCCGGGGATGGGCCGGCCCACCGCGCCGACGCGCACCTCGTCGGCCGGCGCCAGCGTGGAGATGCCGGTCGACTCCGTCATGCCGTACGCCTCGCGGAGCGGGACGCCGATGGCGCGGAAGAAGAGGGCGAGCTCCCGGGAGAGCGGCGCCGCCCCGCTCACGGCGATGCGGCAGTCGAGGAGCCCGAGCTGGTTCCGGAGCGGCCGGAAGAGGAGGAAGTACGCGAGCGCGTAGGCGGCCCACCAGTGCGGCGGCACGCGGCGGCGCTCGAGCCGGCGCGTCGCGACCCGCTCGCCGACCGGCATCATCGCGCGGTACACCCAGCGCTTCGGCGCGAACGCGTCCTTCATCCGGATGACGACGTCCGTGTGCATCTTCTCGAAGATGCGCGGCACGTTGAGGAACGCGGTCGGCGAGATCTCCCTCAGGTCCGCCTGGAGCGTCTGGATGCTCTCCGCGAAGTTGACGGTGCACGCCGCGTGCAGCGGGAAGATGAGCGAGAACATGCGCTCCGCGATGTGGCAGAGCGGGAGCGCCGAGACGAGGGAGTCTCCCGGCCCGAAGCGAACCACGCGCTCGAGCCCCTCGACCATGGCGAGCATGTTCCGGTGGCCGATGAGCGCGCCCTTCGGGTCGCCGGTCGTGCCGGAGGTGTAGACCATGATGGCGGCGTCCTCGGGGCGCGTGGCGGCGACGCGGTCCCCGAAGCGCGCCGGGTCCCGCTCGTGCAGCGGCCGGCCCGCCGCCTCGACGTCGCCGAACGCGCACAGCTTCGGGTGGCGGTAGCGCCGCAGCCCCTTGGGATCCACGTAGACGACGCGCTCGAGGTCGGGCAGCTCGCCCGCGACCTCGAGCACCTTGTCCACCTGCTCCTGATCGCCGCAGACGACGGCGCGAGCGCCGGAGTGCGCGAGGTACCAGCGCACCTGGGCGGCGACGCTCGTCGGGTAGATGCCGACGGTGATGCCGCGCAGCGCCTGGCAGGCGAGATCGGCGTAGAGCCACTCGGGGCAGTTGTCGCCGAGCACGGCGAGGCGATCGCCCTCGCGGAAGCCGAGCGCCTCGAGGCCGAGGGCGAAGTCGCGGACGTGCGCCGCGTAGTCCGCCCAGGTGATGCGCTGCCAGATGCCGAGCCTCTTCTCGCGGAGCGCCACCCGGTCCGGCCCCGCCGCCGCGTTGCGGAGGAGGAGCTTCGGCAACGTGCCGACGCCATCGGGCGCGGCGCCGCTCATCCGGCCGCCTCCGCAGCGTCGTCCTCGCCGAGGTACGCCTGGATGACGCGCGGATCCGCCTGCACGGCCGCGGGCGGGCCGTCGGCGATGACCTCGCCGAACTCGAGCACCGTGACGTGGTCCGCGAGGTCCATCACCACGCCCATGTCGTGCTCGATGAGGAGGACGGTCGTGCCGAGCTCCTCGCGGATGTCGATGACGAACCTCGCGATGTCCTCCGTCTCCTCCTGGTTCATCCCGGCGACGGGCTCGTCGAGGAGGAGGAGCCGCGGCTCGGCCGCGAGCGCGCGACCGATCTCCACGCGCTTCTGGATCCCGTAGGGGAGCGCGCCGACGAGGCGCTTCCGGTATGGCTCGATCTCGAGGAACTCGACGATCTCCTCGACGCGCTCCCGGTGCCGTACCTCCTCGCGCGCGGCCCGCCCGAGGAAGATCGCCGCGGAGAGCGGCCCGGTGCGCATGTGGACGTGGCGGCCGAGGAGGAGGTTCTCGACGACCGTCATGTGCCGGAAGAGCTCGATGTTCTGGAACGTGCGCGCGACGCCGAGCCGCGCGACGCGGTCGGGCGTGAGCCGCCCGAGCGCCGTCCCGTCGAGCACCACGTCTCCGCGGGTGGCGCGGTAGATGCCGCTCACCACGTTGAACACGGACGTCTTCCCGGCGCCGTTCGGGCCGATGAGGGCGTGGATCCGGCCGGGCTGCACGTGGAGCGAGACGTCGCTCAGCGCGGCGATCCCGCCGAAGCGCAGGTGGACGTGGCGGAGCTCGAGCGCGGCGGCCCTCGCGGCGGCGGGTGCGGGTCTCGCGGTCACGCTCACGAGAGCCACCGCTTGCGCCGCTTGTAGTGCTTCACGTCGGCGAAGCTCTTGCGGCGCGCGTCCTCCGTGACGCCGAGGTAGAACTCGCGCACGTCCGGGTTGCCGAGCAGCTTCTCGCTCGGGCCGTCGAGCACGATGCGGCCGTTCTCCATGATGTAGCCGTAGGACGCGAGCTCGAGCGCGAGCCGGGCGTTCTGCTCGACGAGCAGGATCGCCGTGCCGTCCTCCCGGTTGATGCGGCGCAGGAACTCGAAGATGTTCCGCACGACGAGCGGCGCGAGCCCGAGCGACGGCTCGTCGAGCATGACGAGGCGCGGCCGCGCCATCAGCGCGCGCCCCACCGCGAGCATCTGCTGCTCGCCGCCGGAGAGGAAGAGCGCGCGCTGCGACCGTCGCTCGCGGAGCGGCGGGAAGTGGTCGAAGACGCGGGCGAGGTCGCCCTGGACGGCGCGGCGATCGCGGCGCGCGTGCGCGCCGACGAGGAGGTTCTCGGCCACGGTGAGGTCGGCGAAGATGCGCCGGCCCTCCGGCACGAGCGAGATGCCCTCGCGCACGACCTCGGCCGGGCCGAGCGCGTGGATCGGCGCGCCGCGGAACGTGACGGTGCCGCCGGTGATGTCCCCGCGCTGGAGCTTCAACAGGCCCGAGATGGCGCGCAGGGTGGTGGACTTGCCCGCGCCGTTCGCGCCGAGCAGCGCGACGATGCCGCGCTCCGGGACGGCGAGCGAGATCCCGCGCAGGACGAGGATCACGTCGTCGTACACGACCTCGATGTTGTTCACGTCGAGCATCGCCGGGGGGAGGCGGGGTGCGGCGAAAGTCTGGCACGCGGAAGCGACGCGGTGCAAATCAACGCTTCCGTCCAGCCGGGAGAACGCCATGACCTCCAGAATCCGTCTCGCCGTCGCCGCAGCGCTCGCGCTCGCGTCCGTCCCTTCGACCCGCGCGCAGGCTCCCCTCACGGAGAAGAACGTCTCGATGAGGATGGCGCTCGCGATCATCGAGGGCGTGCTCGATCAGTGCGCGAAGGATGGCTACAAGGTCTCCGTGGTCATCGTCAGCAACGACGGAGTGGTCCGCGCGTCGCTTCGCGGCGACGGCACCGCCCCGCACACGATGGAGTTCGCGCGGAGGAAGGCGTACACCGCGCGAACGCGCAACCAGACCTCGCTCGAGTTCATGAAGCTGACGGAGAACCCCGCCAGCGCCTACCTGAAGCAGATCCCGGACGTCGTCGCCGTGGGTGGCGGCGTTCCGATCCGGATCGGCAACACGCCGATCGGCGCGGTCGGCGTGTCCGGGGCGCCGGGCGGCGAGAAGGACGAGGTCTGCGCCAACGCCGGCATCGCGCGGGTCGCCGAGCAATTGAAGGAGAAGTGAGCGGTTCCGACTCCGCGCCGCGCTGCGCATGCGTCCACGGCAAGTCCGAGGCGTGTGACCCTGTCGAGGGCGCCGACGAGGTACCGGCCCGCGCCCCGCGCTCGACCTCGCGGCGCTGGTATCCTCGCTTCTGGGGGTTTCGCCGGGCGCGCCTTCGCAGTCGAGCACGCCGGACCGAGGGAGCCATGCAGGGCGTCATCACGAGAGTCCAGGTGCTCACGCACCCCGTCGTCATCGCCGAGAGCTTCGGCCTGAAGGTGCTCCTGCGCGCCATCTTCGCCGACGCGAAGGAGACGTTCCTCGAGATCGTCCGCCGTTGCGCCGAGGAGGAGGCGCACCGCGAGATGACCGAGATCGATCTCTTGCGGACGGTGAAGTGCTTCATCGGCTTCGAGTCCCGCGTCGGCGAGATCTACCGGCGGCTCTCGGAACAGCTCTCCGGCGCGCCCGAGGCGGCACGGTTCCTCGCCACCCTGGCGCGCCAGGAGGAGGGGCACGCGATCGTCCTCTCGCGTGTCCGGCGCGAGATCACCCGGGGCCGGATCTGGAAGAAGTCGAGAGACGTGCACCTCGGCAGCCTCGATGCCTTCGAGGCGAGGCTCACCGTTCACGAGGCCGAGGTCTGCAGCGGCGTCACCCTCGACCGGGCGCTCGACATCGTCGAGGGCATCGAGTCGTCCGAGCTCAACGTCACGTTCGACACGCTGAACGCGTGCGTCGACATGCGGTCCCGGGCGCGGTTCGAGCGCTTCTTCGTCATGACGCAGCGACACCTCGCGTACTGCAGCGAGCAGATCCGGGCGCTGCGCGCGCGGTACGGAGCCGGAACCACGCGATCGGCTTAGTTCTCCCGCGTGTCGTGGGGGCCGCGGTCACACGGCCACGCGATGCGCCGGCGGGTCACACTCCGGTAGCGTAGACGTCATCTACGCGCAGGAGGGGCCATGCTGGGACTCACACTGTTCGTGAGCTCACTCGCGGGCACACTCTTCCTCCCGGTCGACGGTGCGTACACCCGTTGCCTCCATCACGAGCCAGGAAGGGTGCGCATCGTCGATGCGGCGCTGTCCGACTGCACGACACGCGAATCGCCGCCGGAACCGGAGCGCGTGCGCAGCACCGAGACCGGCGTGTTCGTCGCGGACGCCACCGGCCGGATCCTGGGCAGGAATGCGGGACTCCTGGGCGGTCGCGTCACGTGGATGAGCGATGGGCTGCTGTTCGTCGGCTCGGCGAAGAGCGCCGCCGAGTTCGCGCTGCTCTACCTGGACGACGAGTGCGGTGGGCAGCCGTATGCGGACAGCGCGCCCTACTCGAACCTCGCGATGCCGGTGCAGCAGCCCACGGGGACGTGGGACGCGTTCGTCTACGACGGAAGCCCGCGGGCGGTCGTCCCGAGGAGCGTCTGGACGGGATCGACCTGCGCGAAGCCACGCGACGCTTCGCAGGCGTGTCCGGCGTGCTTCTCCGAGAGGCAGGCTCGACCCGTTCGAAGCATCGGGCCGTACCCGACCTACACGCTCCCGTTCAGCCTCGTCGAGAAGTAGGCGGGTCGCGCAGGCTCCGGTCCGACCCGGCGCGCTCCTCGGCGAAGCGGATCGGGCTCGCCTGCGCCGGATGCTTCCCGACCTTGCCCGCGTACGCGTCGCGCACGCGCGCGAGATCGTGCTCGACGTCTCCGGTGAGCGTGAGGTACGTCCCGAGGCCGACCGCCTTCGCCCGGTAGTCGATGAAGGCGAGCCCGACCGGAACGCCCGCAGCGAGGGCGAGGTGATAGAAGCCCGACTTCCAGTGCTCGGTCCGCGCGCGCGTTCCCTCCGGCGCGATGGCGAGCCACAT
>DASSQM010000296.1:0-5569 GCA_035702465.1 Anaeromyxobacter sp.
GGCGGTGGCGAGCACCTCGAAGACGTCCTTGCCGATCTCGAGGATGGACACGTCGAAGGTGCCGCCGCCGAGGTCGTACACGCAGATCTTCTGGTGCACGTCCTTGCCGAAGCCGTAGGCGAGCGCCGCGGCCGTCGGCTCGTTGATGATGCGCAGCACCTCGAGCCCGGCGATGCGCCCGGCGTCGCGCGTGGCCTGCCGCTGGTTGTCGTTGAAGTAGGCCGGGCAGGTGACGACCGCCTTCGTGATCTCGCGGCCGAGCGCCGTCTCGGCGATCGCCTTCATCTCCTTCAGGACGAGCGCGGAGATCTCGGGGATGGCGAAGACCTTCTCCTTCACCTGGACGCGCACGGAGTTGTTCGGCCCCTCCAGGATCTTGTACGGCATCACCGCCTGCGCCTTCTTCACCTCGTCGGAGAAGTAGAAGCGCCCGATGAGCCGCTTCGCCGAGTAGACGGTGTTCTCGGCGTTCGTGATGATGTTCTTCTTGGCGTCGTTTCCGACGAGGACCGTGCCGTCGTCGAGGAAGGACACGACGGAGGCGTGGGTGCGCTCCCCCCACTCGTTGGGAAGGACCTGCGGTCCCGCTCCCGCCTCCTTCACGATCGCGACCGCGCTGTAGCTCGTCCCGAGGTCGATTCCGACGGCGATGTCGTCGCTCATGGGGGTTGTGCCAGGCGTTTCGCCGGGTTAGCGAATCGTATCGCCGGGTTGCCAAATCGTACCGGCGGCGCCGAGAAACTGTCAAACGGCCGTTACCCCGAGCGGAAGGCAGGCGTTCGGGGGAGGGATGTCCCTGCACGCCCTGCCGGTTATTACTGTTGGGGTGGCGTGGGAGACTTTCCGCCGCCACCACCCAACGAGAGGAAGGGCGGAAGAACATGGGCGCGCTCGTCGCGATCCTCCAGAGCGATCCGAACCTGCTTCGCTGTCAGGTGAAGCGGCTCGAAGCGCACGCGTCGCTGCAGGAGGGTGATCGGCTCCCGGACGCCTACGGCTTCGGCCACTACGCCGGCGGAAGCGTGCTCCTCGCGAAACGCCCCACCGGCGCGCCGACGCAGCTCTCGCTGCCGGAGCTCGTCGGCAAGCTCGACTCCGAGGCGCTCCTCGTGCACGCCCGCCGCGCCACCGTCGGCAAGGCGAAGGACGAGAACACGCAGCCGTTCCGCTTCCGCCGCTGGCTCTTCGCCCACGACGGTACGATCGAGGGGTTCGACCTCGTCCGGCCGAAGCTCCTCGCCGGGCTGCCGGACTTCCTGCGCCGCAACCTCGCCGGGGATACCGACTCCGAGCACGCGTTCTTGTGGTTCCTCAAGCAGCTCAAGGACGAGGGGCGGATCGATCACCTCGACCTCGACGAGAAGGCCGTCGGGCGCGCCCTCGGACGGACGGTGAAGCAGATCGAGGCGTGGTGCCGGGAGGTCGGCGCGCAGCGCCCGAGCCGGCTCACCTTCGTCGCGACGAACGGGCGGATCATGGTCGCCACCCGGCGGGGGGGACCGCTCCACTACGCACTCCTCGAGGGTATCGTGCCTTGTCCGCTCCACGGCATCGACCTCGCGACGCCGGAGAGCGATCCGAACGTGCGCCCGCACCGCAAGGCGAAGGCCGTCGCGTTCGCGACGAGGCTCGGCCAGCAGAGCGGGTTCATCGAGGTCCCGGAGGGGAGCGTCGTCGCGGTGAGCCGGAACCTCCAGGTGACCGTCTCGCCGATCAACGGCGCGACCTGAGCGCGCGCTGCGACTGCGGGTGAATGGCGGGCGGCGCGGACGCGCCGTCCCCCGCGCGTGGTGCAATCCGCTCCGCCTCGTTGCAGGGAACGCCGAACGGCCCGTGAAAAAGCTACCGTCTCGCCCGGCGCTCCCCCCTCGGATGGGACGCCGAACGGAGAGTTCTCGCACACTTGTGGGCCTCGGCGCCGATGGCACGTCCGTCGCAGGGATCGCACCTCGGAGTGAACGCGAGCCGACGAGAGGCGCCATGTCCGACCTGACCTGCCCGATCTGCCGAAACGGCGTCCTGGAGCGCTGCGAGGGCCGCCTCGACCAGAGCGGCGAGTCGCATGTCCCGACGGTCGTGCACCGCTGCCGGCTCTGCGAGTACGCCCGGTTCGAGCCCGCCGTGCGGGCGAAGTGGGTGCCGACGTTCGCGACGGTGTCCGAGGTGCGCCCGGCGCCGAGCCTGGCGACCGCCATCGAGGGCGCCGCCGACGCGCTCGCCGCGTAGCCTGCAGGACCCTAGACCAGCTGCCAGGGCCGCGGGACGAAGATCGACTCCCACGTCGCGATCGCGAAGCGGTCCGTCATCCCGGAGAGCCAGTCCGTCACGGCGCGCTCGAGCGTCTCGCCCGGCCGCGGCACCACCCCGCTCCGCTGCGCGAGGCGCGGGGGATCCTCCAGGCACCATCCCCACAGGTCGCGCAGGATGCGCTGCGCCTTCACGAACTCGTCGTGCACCATGGGGTTCTCGTAGACGCGCGCGTAGAGGAAGTCCCGCAGCGCGAGCAGCGCGCCGTGGACGTCCTTCGACATCTGGATGTGGCCGCCGCCGTCCACGTCCGAGCCGCGGATGACGTCGTGGATGAGGGTGCGGAAGCGGGCGGTCCGCCCGTCGCCGAGGATGTGGCGCACCTCCGCGGGGACGTCGCCCTCCCGGAAGAGCCCCGCGCGCACCGCGTCGTCGGCGTCGTGGTTGACGTACGCGACGATGTCGGCGATGCGCACGATCTCCGCCTCGAGCGTGAGCGCCTTCTCGCCGGTGCCGGAGAGGAGCACGTTCCCCCTGCCCTTCGAGTGCCGCAGGATCCCGTCGCGCACCTCCTGCGTGAGGTTGAGGCCGTTCCCCTCGTTCTCGAGGACGTCGACGACCCGCACCGACTGCACCACGTGGTGGAAGCCCGCCGGCACCACCTCCGCGAGGAGCCGCTCGCCGGCGTGGCCGAACGGCGTGTGCCCGAGGTCGTGGCCCATCACCATCGCCTCGACGAGCATCTCGTTGAGCCGGAGCGCGCGCGCGATCGAGCGCGCCACCTGCGCGACCTCGAGCGTGTGCGTGAGCCGCGTGCGGTAGTGGTCGCCCTTGGGCGCGAGGAACACCTGCGTCTTGCCGGCGAGCCGCCGGAAGGCCTTCGAGTGCAGGATGCGGTCGCGGTCGCGCTGGAAGACGGGGCGCTCCTCGTCCTCCGGCTCCGGGCGCGCGCGGCCGCGGGAGCGCGCGGAGCGGGCGGCGCGCGGGTGGAGGGTGCGGTCCTCGAGGTCCTCGAGCATCTCGCGGATCGAGCCGGCCATGGCGGATGTCTAATCCTCACCTCCCGTAGAAGCTCGCCTCGAGCGTCGCGATGAACAGGTTCGAGAGCGCGTGCAGGATCACCGGCGCGGCCACGTCGCCGGTCCGCTCGCGCAGCCAGCCGAAGAGGAGGCCGGGGAAGAACGTCGCGAGCCGCCAGGGCTCGAGCACGACGAGGTGGCCGGCGGCGAAGAGCGCCTGCGTCGCGAGGAAGCCGTGGCCGAGGCGCGCGCCGAGCACGGTGACGCCGCGCTCCGGCGCGTTCCGCCTCCAGGCGGTCTGCACGAACCCGCGGTAGAACATCTCCTCGGGCAGCGCCACCACGAGGAGCTGCACGAGCGCGAGCAGCGCCAGGTTCGGTGGGAGCCGCAGCGCGAGCCTCGGCGCGCCCGCGTACGGCCCGAGGGCGCGAGAGAGGCCGGCGGGGAGCCGCGGCACGAGCTGCGCCCACGCGGCGAACGCCCCGGCGAACAGCGGGAACACGACGGCGGCGACCGCGAGCGCGACGAGCGCCCCGCGCCCGAAGGCGCGCCAGGTGCGCGCGTCGCCGAAGCCGTGGAGCGGCACGCCGTAGTCCGGCCAGCCCTCGTCGCGCGCGCGGAGGCGCGCGTCCGGCAGCGCGATGAACAGGAACGCGGCCACGCCGGCGAGGTTCGCCGCGAGCAGGCCCGTCGGCTCGGCGAGCGAGACGAGCTTCGCGGCGACGAGCCCCGCGAGCGCGAGCGCCCACGTGCGCGCGAGCTCGCGCGGGCGGGGAGGTGGAGGTCGGTCGATGTGCGATTGCGGCGGCACGTCGGCGACGAGATCGCACGCGCGCGCGGGTTGGTCAATCGCCTCGATCCCACGCGATAATGTGCACGCCCAGGAGAGATCGAACCATGACGAGATCGCGCCCCACCCTCCGCCGGCGCTTCGTCGCCGCGCTCACGCCGATCGCGCTGGCGCTCGGAGCGGTCCCGCTGCTCGCGCCGACCTGCGGCGGCACCGGCGGCGTGCAGACGTTCGCGCGCAACTCGCTCATCATCCCGATGGACGACTGCTACCAGAACCAGTCGGACACGGCGTCGTACGACCCGTTCCTGTGCCCGCGGGCTGCCGCAGACCCCGGGAACGTCATCCGCGCGTACGGCCTCGTCTACCAGCTCGTCCGCAACAACATCGCCGTCTACTGGATCATCGCGCCGAACAAGGCCGCGCTCACGAGCGCGGACCTCACCATCCAGTACGGCAACGGCGTCCCCGCGTTCCTCTACGACTGGAGCACCGGCAATCCGAGCGCGACCGCGCCGACGGCGAGCCACAGCATCACGTACATCGGCGGGCCCTTCGTCGTGGACGGGTCGGACTTCGCGCGCGCCTCGCAGGTCCTCCAGAACTACAGGAGCCTCTACGGCGCGGTGAACGTGCACGTCTCGAACGTCGCGTTCCAGGCGAACGTCGCGAAGACCATGGCCGGCGGGTGGAGCGCGGGCGGGTCGGTGCCGCCGAAGCTCGCGCTCCTCGACATCGGCAGCTCCGGCGCCGGCACGAAGAACTCCGAGGTGGTGATCCAGGGCTACCTCACGCAGGCCGGCCTCGACTTCCCCGGCGCCGCCGGAACGGCGACGGGCACGCACGGACAGATCTACGACCGGCTCCTCATGGAGGACTTCTGGCCCGCCGCGGGCGGATCGGTGACCTCCGCGAACCTGTTCAAGAACGGCTACCAGATCCTTTGGGTGCCGCACTGGGCGGCGCCGAGCTCGTGCAGCGACTGCACCGGCTCGAGCTGCTCCTGCAACAACAAGTACACCGCCGCGCAGATCGACACGGCGCTCCGGACCATGGGCGCGTTCTCCGCGGCCGGCAAGGACGTGTTCGCGGAGTGCGCGGGCCTCGGATCCTTCGAGGGCGTGTTCGCGAACGCGCCGACGAACACCACGGGCTACAGCTCGACGTACCGCTCGGGCGCCTCCGACGGCTCGACGCACTTCCAGACGCAGTCGCCGACCGGCATGTGGATCAACGAGGCGGTCTCGCCCGCGTACTTCTGGCCCGGCAACTTCTCGTCGCCGCTGCTCCAGATCGGCGACTTCCCGTTCAAGCCCGCGAGCGGCGCCGTCCAGAACTACCGGGCCGCCGCGTACAAGGGCGAGGCGGTCCGCCTCGTCTCGGACGCGTCCGGCAGCAGCCCGACGTCGTACGACGTCTTCACGCTCGTGCCGCCGAGCGCGTCGCACGGGACCATCGTCTACCTGGGCGGCCACAGCTACTCGGGCACGGACGGCTCGTTCCAGATCGCGGG
>DASSQM010000297.1:0-4277 GCA_035702465.1 Anaeromyxobacter sp.
GCGCAGGCGCGCGCGATGAACTCGCGCATCTCGAGGTTGTGGCCGCCGAGGACGTACACCTCGCCCGCGCGCCCGCGCACGAGGGCCTCCGCGTGCCCGCGCGCGACGTCGCGCACGTCGCAGAACGATGCCCCGCCGTCGACCCAGCCCGGGATGCGGCGCCGCGCGAGCGCGACCACCGTCGCCGCCGACGAGCCGTGCGTGTCGCCCGGCCCGAGCACGAACGCCGGACGCACGACGACGAGCGGCATGCCGCGCGCGGCGATCTCGCGGGCCGCCCGCTCGCCGCGGAGCTTGGAGACGAAGTAGCCGATGCCGAGCGCCTCCGCGTTGCCCGCCGTGCTCTCGTCCGCGACCGCACGGACGCGCGCGCCCCCCATCACCGACGTGGACGACGTGAGCACCGCGCGCGAGACGCCGGCCCGGAGCGCCTCCTCGAACACGACCTGCGCGCCGATTGCGTTCACCGAGAGCGTCTGCCGCGGATCCGCGCCGATGCGCGGGATGCCCGCGGTGTGCACGAGGGCCTCCTGGCCGGCCAGCGCGGCCCGGACGCTCCCCGGGTCGAGGACGTCGCCGCGGGCGATCTCCGCCCCGAGTCCCTCGAGCCGCCCGAGCGCGCTCGCGGGGCGGACGAGCGCGCGGACGGCGTGCCCCCGCGCCAGGAGCTCGCGGACGATCTCCACGCCGATGAGGCCCGTCGCGCCGGTGACGAGGACGCGCATGGATCGGGCTTCAGCGATCGGCCATCGGTCCACGGCTGAGGGCCGATCGCCGACCGCCGAGGGCCATCGGAGGGCACGTCAAATCGTGACCGCGCCCGGCGACCCGAACATCGGCAGCCGCTCCAGCCCACGGTCGTCGATCGACGGATGGTGAACGGGAGGGTGGCCGGGGGGGAGCCGCCGCTCGGCGGTGCCGGGCGACTCCGCCGGCGCGGCCGGCAGCTCGAACTCGCCGCGGCAGCCGTGGACCGAGCGGATCTCTCGCAGCGCGTGCTCGACGCGCCCGATCTGCTCGCTGTCGCCGGAGCGGACCGCCGCGGCGTACTCCTGGGCGATGGCCGGGTGCTCGAGCAGCTTCTCCGGCGTGAGGAGCGCGCACACGCCCGCCTCGGCTCGTCCGCCTCGCGCGGCGGCCCATCCCAGCGCGAACAGGGCCACGCCGACGAAGACGGTCAGGACCAGGCGATTCATGGCGGCCTCCCGGACGGCGAGGCGCCGCCCGTGGTGGGCATCTAAGGCGCGGCGATCCGCCGCGCCCGCCGGAGCCGCCCGCCCGGAAGGGTGTGCCGCCGAGGCGGCCCCCGCTACGGCCTGAAACGCCGCTCGATCCGCGCGCGCAGGAGCTCGAGCAGCTCCTCCTCGCCGGGGGCGTCCTCACCACTCACGGTGAACCGCAGACGGCGCTCGCCCGCGATCCGGGCGCCCGGCGCGAGCCGCTCGCCGCCCCGCGCGAGCCCCATCGCGTCGGGGGACAGCTCCACCGCGTAGGGCGCGAGGTAGAGCTCGGCGAACCGCCGCCGGAGCTCGTCCGCGGTGAGCGCCTCGCGCTGCGCGGGGAGCATCTGGAAGCCGATGGCGACGCCGGCGAGCTGCGCGGTCGCCTCGGCCACGAGCCCGAGCCGGAGCGCGTGAGGCGCGAGCGCCTCGAGCCCCTCCACCTCGCCGTAGCGCCAGTAGCTCCGCAGCACCGCGCCGCACCTGGGGCAGGCGAGCCCGTTCCGCTCGTCGAGGCCGCGCGTGCGGAAGAGGTGGACCGCGGGCGCGCGGGCGCGGCAGGCGCCGCAGCGCTCCTCGGGTCCCAGGGACGAGAGCACCTCGCGCGCGATGTCGGCCACGGCGGCGCGCTCCATCGCGATCCGCACGCCGGCGAGGAGGGCGGCGTCCGCGAGCTGCACCCCCGCGACGACGCCGTCGCCCTGCGCACGCGCGCCGAGGGTGAGGTGGCGCGGGAGGCGCGCCAGCATCCGCGGCAGCTCCGGTGCGCCGGGCCAGCGCGGCCGGAGCAGTTCCCAGCGCGACGCCCAGCCGTCGGCGGTGGCGAGCGACACCGCCGGACGGCCCCCGGAGTCCTCCGCGAAGAAGGCCAGGAGCGCGAGCGCCACCTCCCAGGGCGCCGTCCGGGCCGCCTCCTCGAGGGCCCGGGCGAGCTCGCGCGCCGCGGGCGTGGCGCGCTGGCGCTCGAGGCGTGCCGCGCCCATCCGCACGATCTCGGCCTCCTCGAGCGGGTCGAACGCGCGCCGCGCGCCGGTGGGGCCGCGCCTCTCGATCTTGCCCATGGCCGCCTCCCTCGCGCGCGAGAGCTCCCGCGCCGCGCTCGCGAGCCGCGCGAGCCGGTGGAGCGCGTCCGCGTAGGCCGCCTCCGCCTCGTCCCGGACCTCGGCCCGCGTCTCCGCGACGTAGTCGCCGCCGTCCGCCTCGCGCCGCCGCGCCTCCGCGCGCAGGCGCGCCGTGTCGCTCCGCGCGAGGCGGTCGCGCTCGCGCGCGAGCGACGCCGCGATGCGAGCGAGCGTGGCGACGCGGACCTCCAGATGCGCGCGCCGCTCCTCCGGCGAGAGCTCGCCCACGGGATCGCCGGCGCCGAGCCTCTCCGCCATCACCTCGAGCGCCGTGAGGTCGCCCTTCGCGTACGCGGCGTTCGCCCTGGCCATGAGGTCGTGCAGGCGCGCCTGCTCGTCGGCGTCCTGCGCGAGGTCCGGGTGCAGCACGCGCGCGAGCCGCCGGTAGAGCCGCTTCAGCGCGGCCTCGCGCGGCTCGACTTCCGGCGGGGCCTCCGCCTCCGCCGGCGCCGCGCCATCGGCGGGGGCGTCGCGCGCCGCCTCCGCGGCGGCGCCGGGCGCTTCGCGATCGCTGCGCGGACGGCCCGAGGGCGCACGGCGCGCGGAGCGGCGGCGGCCGCGCGGCGGGACCGGCTCGGCGCGGAGCTGCTCCGCGGCGGCGAGGAGGCCGTCCTCGAGCCCCTGGAGGCGCCGCACGAGCCGCTCGGCCGCGGCGAGGTCCTGGAACGCGGCGCCCAGCTCACGCTCCCACCGCCGCGCGAAGTCGGCGAGCTCCTCGGAGAGCGCCTCGATCTCGGCGTCGAGCGCCGCGACCTCGTCGAGCGTGGCCCGGAGCGTTGCCTCCGCCTCGGCGGCGGGATCCGGCCGCTCCTCCGGGCGGACGCGCGCGAGGGCGCGTCGCGCGAGGAGCGCTCGGTCCTCCCGGCTCATCCCCGACGTTGTATCACCGCGTCGCCGGGGTCGCGAACTCCGCCGGCCGCCGGTGCGCGAACGCCCAGATCGCGTAGCCGACGAGCGCCACGGCGAAGTACTGCGCGAACGTGAGGCCGAGGTGGCGGGCGTCGGCGTAGGGCACGTCGCTCGCGCGCAGGAAGTCGAGGAGGAAGCGCCCGACGCCGTACACGAGCGCGAGCACCGCGAGGAGCCGCCCGCGGAGGATGCCGCGGCGGTGCAGCGTCCATACGAGCGCGCCGATCGCGAAGAGGAGGATGGCCTCGTAGAGGCCGAGGTCGTGGCGGGGACCGTCGGGGAACCGCACCGCGAGGAAGAAGGTCGTCTTCACCCCGGGATGATCGTGGACGCTGAAGCAGCCGAGCCGCGCGATCGCCCACCCCGGCGCGACGCCGAGCGCGAACGGGTCCGCGTAGTCCTGGAACCGGATGCGCTTCCACCGGAAGAACACGAACGCGGCCAGGATGCCGCCCGCGAGGCCTCCCATCGACGAGAGGCCCTCCCAGATCTTGAAGATCCGGAGCGGGTTCTCGAGCTCCTCCGGGTGGTAGGCGAGCAGGTGGACGAGGTGGCCGAGCACCACGCCCGCGATGACCCCCCACACCGAGTAGTCGAGGATGACCTGCGGGTCCTTGCCGAGCTGGCGGGCGCCGCGCGCGCAGAGGCTCACCGCCGCGAGGATGCCGAGCGCGGAGAGCACGCCGAACGACTGGATGGTGAGGGGGCCGAGCGAGAGGCTGGGCAGCTCGAACCAGGGGATGACGGCGAGCATCGCGCACGGGTTTACACGCGATGCGCGCGGGGCTCAACGCGAAAGCGCTCCCTCGGCCGTCCGGCGACCGCGAGCGGGATCCCGACCCGCATTCCGACCCCGACCTCGACCTCGACCCCGACCTCGACCCCGACCTCGACCTCGACCCCGACCCCGACCGCGACCCCGACCGCGACCCCGACCCCGACCGCGACCCCGACCCCGACCCCGACCCCGACCCCGACCGCGACGCCGACCCCAACCGCGACCGCGACCGCGATCCGACGTCGACGG
>DASSQM010000298.1:0-10956 GCA_035702465.1 Anaeromyxobacter sp.
CGATGGAAACGGCTACGCCGCGATGGCGGCGGCCTTCTTCACCGCCTCGAGCTCGATCGAGATCTCGACCTTCTCGCCGACGAGCACGCCGCCCGCCTCGAGCGCGGCATTCCACGTGAGGCCGTAGTCCCTGCGGTCGAGCGAGGCCTTCGCCGCGAAGGCGGAGCGCTCGTTCCCCCACGGGTCCCTGGCGGTCCCGCCGAACTCGGCGTCGAGCGTCACCTCGCGGGTGACGCCGTGGAGCGAGAGGTCGCCGACGACGCGGTAGCCGGCCCCGTCCTTCACGATCCGCTTCGAGCGGAACGCGAGCTGGGGGTACTTCGCGACGTCGAGGAAGTCCGGCGAGCGGAGGTGCGTGTCGCGGTCCGCGACCTGCGTGTCGATGGAGGAGGCGTCGATCGTCACGTCCACCGAGGACCGCGTGAGGTCCTGCGGGTCGAGCTCGATCGTGCCCGCCCACTTCGCGAAGCGGCCGTGCACCTTGGAGATGACCAGGTGGCGGACCCAGAAGTGGATGGCGGAGTGTCCGACGTCGATGTCCCAGCGGTTCGTGGCCATGGTTTCGTTCCTTTCGTTCCTCGTGTGGTCGGAGCGTGTCGCTCGTTTCGCGGAGGAACTTGCCCTCGTTCCCGGTGCGGCGCAATCTGCCTTCTTGCACATCTGTGTTCCACGGGTGGAACGATGGATCTGAACCTCCTCGAGGTGTTCGAAGCGGTCGGCCGCACGCGCAGCTTCTCGGCGGGCGCGCGCGAGCTCGGGATCCCGAAGTCCTCGGCGAGCCGCGGCATCGCGCGGCTCGAGGCCGAGCTCGGCGTCCAGCTCCTCCTCCGCACGACGCGGCAGGTCTCGCTCACCGCGGCGGGCACGGTCCTCCACGACCGCATGGCGCCGCTCCTCGCGTCCGTGAAGGCCGCGCTCGGCGAGCTGCCGGAGCGCGAGGAGGAGCCGGCGGGCGAGCTGCGCGTCACCGCGCCCGTCGACCTCGGCGTCCTCTTTCTCGCCGAGGTGGTGACCCGGTACGCGACTCGCTATCCCGCGGTCTCGATCGACCTCCACCTCACCGGGCGCGTCGTGGACCTCGTGCGCGAGCGCTTCGACGTCGCGCTGCGGGTGGCGCCGCGCCTGCGCGACTCCACGCTCGTCGTCCGCCGAGCGGCGCCGATCGTGCTCCAGCTCTACGCCTCGCCGCTCTACCTCGCGCACCGCGGCACGCCGAGGAACGAGGCGGAGCTCGCGGCGCACGAGTGGGTCACGTTCCGCACGGGCCCCCAGCGGCTCCGGGCCGTCGCGCCGGAGGAGGCCCTGGGCGTCGCGCCGCGGAGCAGGATCGTGTGCGACGACCTCCTCTTCGTCCGCGACGCCGTGCGCGCGGGCGCCGGGATCGCGCTCCTGCCGTCGTTCGTGGCGGAGCCGGACGTCGTCTCGGGGCGGCTCGCGCGGGTCCTCCCGCGGTTCGAGCGGAGCGCGGGGTACCTGCACGTCGTCGCGCCGGCGATGAAGCACGTCCCCCGGAAGGTCGCGGCCTTCCGCGAGCTCGTGCTCGAGCTGCTCAAGGCCCGCGGCGCGCCCGCCGCGCCCGGGTGATCGCACCACGCGCTGAAGCGGTTGCGCATCCCGCGCGAGGTGACGGCTCGGGTCGACGGAAACGGGGCTCCCGCTGCAATGCCCGGCGGGGCGGCTGGCGCGCGGGCGAGCGAGTCCGCAAGGTCCGTTCTGCTCGGGCCGGTCGCTCGGGCGGAGGTGCGCCCCATGGCCTTCGGCGCTGTGTTCGCCGCGATCCTCGCCGTCGTCGCGGCGGCGGACGTAGACCCCGCGGGATCGGCCCAGAAGGCCGACGAGGACTCCGTGGAGGCCGTCGACAGCGCGGACCCCGGGGTGGTGCGGCTCGCGCCGGCCGAGGCCAGCCCGACGGCCGCTGCGGCCACGCCCGCTGGGAAGGCGCTCGCGGATTCCGCGCCGCTCCTGCTCGACCGCGCGGACCGCGTGAACGGGGGGGCGATCGAGCGGCTGCTGGAGCCGTCCGGGGAGATCGTCGAGCACGAGGTGAACCGGGCGGGGACCGTGCAGTCGTGCAGGACCGTCGGGTCCCTGTTCACGCTTCGCGTCCTCGAGCAGCGGCCCGGCCCCGCGGGCGGCGTCGTCGAGGTGGTCCGCGACGCGTCGGGGGCCCTCCTGCGGTTCGCGGTCGGGCCGGACGGGGAGCCGCGCGCCGTCGCGCTCCTCGCGCCGCCGCCGCGGTGACGGGGCGCATCGGGCCGTCTTCGTCGCGGCCGCCACGCGGCGGCCGCCGCGCGCCGGGACTGCCCCCCCGCCTCCGCGCGTTCTACGCGTTGACGTGGCTCTCCCGCCCGACTAGCCTCGCCCGGCCCCCTGGAAAACCCCCGGGGCGAGGCCATTTTCCCGAGAGTCCATCGACACATGCGAGACGAAACCGGCCAGGGGACGGGCAGCTCCGACCTCGGCGCCACCGAGCGCGAGATCATCCTCCAGCGCCAGAAGAAGGCGGATGCGCTCCGCGCGCTCGGCGTCAACCCCTTCGGGAACGAGGTCGCCCCCCGCGACCTCTCGAAGGACCTCGTCGGGCGCTACGGCGACGCGCCCGCCGAGGAGATCGCGAAGGACCCGGGCAGCTGGTCGCTCGCCGGCCGCGTCCTCGCCATCCGCTCCTTCGGGAAGGCCGCCTTCCTGCGCGTCCGCGACACCTCGGGCGAGATCCAGGTCTGGGTGAAGAAGGACAAGGTCGGCGACAAGGCGTTCGAGATCTTCAAGCTCCTCGACATCGGCGACATCGTCGCCGCCGAGGGCCCGGCGACGCGCACGAAGACGGGCGAGCTCACGCTCGAGGCCACGAGCTTCACCATCCTCACGAAGGCCCTGCGCCCCCTCCCGGAGAAGTGGCACGGCCTCACGGACGTCGAGCAGCGTTACCGCCAGCGCTACGTCGATCTCATCGTCACGCCCGGCGTGCGCGAGGTCTTCCGCCGCCGCACGAGGATCGTCAGCACCATCCGCCGCTTCCTGGACGCCAGGGGCTACCTCGAGGTCGAGACGCCCACGCTCCACAAGCCGGAGGAGGCCGGCGGCGCCGCGGCGCGGCCCTTCGAGACGTTCCACAACGCCCTCGAGATGCCGCTCAAGCTCCGCATCGCGACCGAGCTGCACCTGAAGCGCCTCGTGGTCGGCGGCTTCGACCGCGTCTACGAGATCGGCCGCATCTTCCGCAACGAGGGGATCGACCGCCGACACAACCCCGAGTTCACCTCGATCGAGTTCTACCAGGCGTACGCCACGCACCAGGACCTCATGAAGCTCACGGAGGAGCTCTTCCACGCGCTCGCCGTGGAGGTCGCGGGCTCGCCCGTCATCGGGTTCCAGGGGCAGCGCATCGATCTCACGCCGCCGTACCCGCGCGTCTCGCTCGTGGGCGAGGGCGCGAAGGCGCTCGGCCTCGGCGTGGAGGACGCCCTCGCCGGGAACGGCCTCGCGGAGGCGCTCGCCCGCGCCGCGGCCCGCGAGAACGAGTCCGAGGACGCCTGGAAGCTCGAGCAGGCCGCCCGGAAGTCGCCCGGCGAGGCCATCGCCGCCGCGTTCGAGGTGTTCTGCGAGCCGCACCTGCCGAAGGACCGCCCCGCGTTCGTGGTGGACTGGCCGCTCGAGACCTCGCCGCTCTCGCGGCGCCGCGACCTCGATCGACGGCTCGTCGACCGCTTCGAGCTCTTCGCCGGCGGCATGGAGGTCGCGAACGCCTTCTCCGAGCTCAACGACCCCATCGACCAGCGCTCCCGCTTCGAGGCCCAGGTGAAGGCGAAGGCGGCGGGCGACGAGGAGGCCATGCCGTTCGACGAGGACTTCGTCCGGGCCCTCGAGCACGGGATGCCTCCCACGGCGGGCGAGGGCATCGGCATCGACCGCGTCACCATGCTCCTCACCGACTCCGCCTCGATCCGCGACGTGATCCTGTTCCCGCTGCTGAAGAGCAAGGGCGGATGAACGACGCTCGCGTGCCGACCGCTCCGCCGCCGTCCGCCCGCGCCGCACCGGGCGAGCCGGAGCACCGCGCCGCGGACTCCGCGGCGCCGCAGCCCGAGCCCGCGCAGCCCGGCGCCGGCCACCCCGCGCCGCCCGTCTTCTCGTTCGCGGCGTTCGTCCTCGTCGCGATCGGCACGTTCGGCGCCGCCGCGCTCGCGCCCGTCGCCCAGGTCTTCTTCGGCGATCGCCTCGCCCTCCCGTCCGCGCTCGCCACCGGCCTCGCCGCCCTGGCCGCCGCCGCGTTCGCGGCGCTCTGCGGCGTCGCGGCCGCGGTGGTGGCGCGGCGGCTCGCGTTCTACGAGCTCGCCGTCGCGGTGCTGGTCTGGGCGGGCGTCGTCGCGATCGTCGCCACGGCCGCGCCCCTCCGCGGCACCGGCGCGCTCGCCGCGCTCGAGGCGCAGGGCAAGCTCGTCACCGTCCTCGGCCTGCTCGGCGCCGGCCTCCTCGCCGCGACGGCCGCGTTCGCGGGCTCGACGCTCGCGTACCTCGCGATCGGGAACGGCCGCCTCGACACCTCGCTGTCCTACGAGCTGTTCGTGGCGCGCAGCCACCTGCGGCTCACGCCGAGGACGCTCGCCGCGCTCTTCGGCATCGTGGTGACCGGGCTCGTGCCGGGCCTCCTCGTCGCGCTCGCCTGGTCGCTCGTCCGCGACGCCCGGGCGCGCCGCGCCTACCGCCGCGGCGAGCTGTTCCGCCGCGAGCGCATGCCGGCGACGCTCCTCATGACGCTCATCTCCATCGGCGGCGTCGCCATCGGCGTGTGGGCGCTCACGGTGGTGCTCTCCGTGATGAGCGGCTTCGAGGCGGACCTGAAGCGCAAGATCCTCGGGCACAACGCGCACGGGATGGTGCTCACCTACGGGCAGAACGAGTTCGACGACTGGCGCGGCACGCGCCAGAAGGTGCTCGGGGTGAAGGGCGTCGTGGGCGCGACGCCGTTCCTCTACAACGAGGTGATGCTCTCGGCGGGCCAGAACCTCACCGGCGCGATCCTCAAGGGCATCGACGTCGACACGGTCGGCACGGTCACCGACCTCCCGCGCAACGTCGAGGAGGGGAAGCTCGACTGGCTGCGGCACCCGGAGCAGATCCCGCGCGGCGCACGGCCGCCCGGCGAGCCGACCGACGTCGGCGGACCGGACGGCGACGGCGGCGATCGCGCCGGCGGGACCCGCGGCGGGGGCGACGGCGCGCCGGCCGACGCGGGCGTCCTCGCGCGCAAGGTCCGGCCGCTGCCGGGCATCGTCGTCGGCCGCGAGCTCGCCCGATCGCTGCGCGTCTTCGTGGGCGATCAGGTGAACGTCGTCTCGCCCTTCGGCGATCTCGGGCCGGCCGGCCCGCAGCCGAAGGCACGGCCCTTCCGCGTCGCCGCCATCTTCTACAGCGGCATGTACGAGTACGACTCGAAGTTCGCGTACATGGACCTCGACGAGGGCCAGCGCTTCTTCGGCACGAGCACCGTGACCGGGCTCGAGCTCAAGGTCGCGGACGTCGACGCCGCTCGGGCCACCATGTCCCGCGTCGTCTACGCGCTCGGCGGCTGGCCGTTCCGCGCGAAGGACTGGGGCGAGCTCAACCGCAGCCTCTTCTCCGCGCTGCAGATGGAGAAGGTGGTGATGGCGGTCATCCTCGGCTTCATCGTCCTCGTGGCGAGCTTCATCATCGTCGCGACGCTCATCATGCTCGTCCTCGAGAAGACGAAGGAGATCGCCGTCCTCAAGTCGATGGGCGCGGGCGTGCCCTCGATCATGAAGGTGTTCGTCGCGGAGGGGCTCATCATCGGCGCCATCGGCACCGCGTTCGGCCTCATCCTCGGCTACGGGAGCTGCCTCCTCATCGACAAGGTGGGCATCCCGCTCGACCCGGAGGTCTACTACATCTCGAACCTGCCCGTGCTCATCGAGCCGGCGCAGTTCGCGCTCGTGACGCTCGCCGCGCTCGCGCTGTCGTACCTCGCCACCATCTACCCGGCCACGAAGGCGGCGCGGCTCCGCCCCGTCGACGGTCTCCGCGCGGAGTGAGCCGTGGCGCGCCCGTTCATCCACATCGAGGGGCTCGCGAAGACGTACCTCATGGGCGAGAAGCGCCTCGAGGTGCTGCGCGGCATCGAGCTCGACATCGCGGAGGGCGAGCTCGTGGCGCTCACCGGGCCGTCGGGCGCGGGCAAGAGCACGTTCCTCCACCTCCTCGGCACGCTCGACGTCCCCACCCGCGGCCGGATCCTCTTCGACGGCGAGGACGTGTTCGGGCGCGGCGAGGAGGGGCTCTCGTCGTTCCGCAACCAGACCGTCGGGTTCGTGTTCCAGAGCCATCACCTCCTGCCCGAGTTCACGGCCCTGGAGAACGCGATGATGCCGGCGCTCATCCGCCGGGTGCCGCGCGCAGAGGCCCGGCGGCGAGCCGCCGAGATCCTCGCGCACGTCGGCCTCTCGGAGCGCATGGAGCACCGGCCGGGCGAGCTGTCCGGCGGCGAGCAGCAGCGCGTCGCGCTCGCGCGCGCCCTCTGCCTCTCGCCGAGGCTCCTCCTCGCCGACGAGCCCACCGGGAACCTCGACCCCCAGACCGCGGACGGCATCCACGCGCTCCTCGCGGACCTGAACGGACGCCTGGGCGTCACCGCGGTCGTCGTGACCCACAACGAGCGGCTCGCGCAGGCGCTCCCCAGGAGGCTCCGGCTCGTCGAGGGGAGGCTGTCTTGAGGCGCCGCCCCGGCTCACGGCAACATTGAGGTTTTCAGGACGACGGTTTAGATTCCGCCGCTCGCGTGTCCCCCCGCCCGCACCAGATCCCGGCGTTCCTCGCGGCCGCGATCGGCCTCGCGATCCTCGCGTCGCCCGCGACGGCGCTCGCGGCGGACGCGGTGGTGAAGGACATCCGCGTCGAGGGCAACCGGCGCGTCGAGGGCGACGCCGTCCGCGGCGCGATGGTGACGAAGAAGGGCGCGCCGTTCGACCCGAAGAAGGCCGGCCAGGACGTGAAGGCCATCATGAAGCTCGGCCTCTTCTCGGACGTCGTCATCGAGAAGGAGGGGTCGCCCGAAGCGCCGGTGCTGGTGGTGCGCGTCGTCGAGCGGCCCACCCTCCGCGAGGCGCGGATCACGGGCAACGACGAGCTGTCCAAGGACGACCTCAAGGACACCATCTCGCTCAAGGCCGGCGGCGTCCTCGACCTCGCCGCCGTGCAGCGCGACGTGAAGAAGATCCAGGAGAAGTACGTCGAGAAGGGGTACTTCCTCGCCGAGGTCTCGTACCGGGTGGAGGACAAGCCCGACAACCAGGTCGACGTCGTGTACGTCGTGAACGAGCGCGCGAAGGTGCAGGTGAAGGAGGTCCGCTTCATCGGCAACGCGCACGTCTCGGACGACGACCTCGGCGCCGTGATGCAGACGCGCCCGGGCGGCTACCTCTCGTTCCTCACCACCGGCGGGACGTACAAGGAGGAGTCGCTCCAGCGCGACGTGCAGGCGCTCCAGGCCACCTACCTCGATCGCGGCTACGTGACCGTGAAGATCGGCCGCCCCGCCGTCGCGCTCTCGCCCGACAAGCGCCTCATCTACGTCACCATCTCCGTCGAGGAGGGCGAACGGTACCGCATCGGCAGCGTGAAGTTCGCGGGGCAGCTCCTCGAGCAGGAGCCGAGGCTCGAGAAGATCGTCCGCACGAAGAAGGGCGACTGGTTCAACCGCAGCGACGTGGGCCAGGACCTGTTCGCCATCGGCGACGTGTACAAGGACCTCGGGCACGCGTACGCGAACGTCACGCCGCTCACCGACACCGACGCCGCCACGAAGACGCTCGATCTCACGTTCGAGGTGCAGCCCGGCCCGATCACCTACTTCGAGAGCATCGAGGTGGTCGGCAACGAGAAGACGCGCGACAAGGTGATCCGGCGCGAGCTGCGCATCTACGAGGGCGAGAAGTTCAGCGGGACCGGCCTCAAGATCTCCAAGCAGCGCGTCAACGCGCTCGGCTTCTTCGAGACCGTGGAGGTCACGACGAAGCGCGGCAGCGGGGACGACAAGATCGTCGCCGTCGTGGAGGTGAAGGAGCGGCCCACGGGCACCTTCCAGATCGGCGCGGGCTTCTCGTCCTACGAGAACTTCATCCTCACCGGCCAGATCGCCCAGCAGAACTTCTTCGGCTGGGGGCAGACGCTGTCCCTGCAGGTGCAGTGGTCGTCGATCCGCCAGCTGGGCCAGATCCAGTTCGTCGAGCCGTACCTGCTCGACACGCGCTGGACGTTCGCCTTCGATCTGTACGCGACCGAGGGCATCTACACGACGTTCACGCGCCGCTCCGTCGGCGGCTCGATGACGTGGGGGTACGAGCTGAACGGGCTCCAGGACTGGTGGCCGTGGGCGAAGAACCTCGAGGACATGAGGCTCTTCCTCACGTACACGAACGAACGCGTGAACGTGTCGTCCGTGAGCCTCGCCACGACGATCCGCTCGCAGTTCACCTCCGGCACGACCAGCTCGGCGCGCCTGTCGCTCCAGTGGGACAAGCGCGACAACCGCATCTTCCCGTCGAACGGCTGGTTCCTCACCATCTCGGGCGAGGCGGCGCCGCCGCTCCTCGCGCCGGAGAGCGTGTTCGGCAGGGAGGTCAACCTCTTCACCCGCTACGCCCTCGACGCGCGCGTGTACCACCCGGTGTTCTGGGGGGTCATCGCGAAGGCGAAGCTCACGCTCGGCTTCATCCGCGACTGGGACGCGGCGCACCCGGTGCCGGTCTCCGAGCTCTACTACGTGGGCGGCATCAACTCCGTCCGCGGCTACCGCTTCCTCTCGATCTCGCCCACGCAGAACGTCCTCCAGACCCTCGATCCCAAGGCGCCGACCACCCGGATCGCGGTGGGCGGCGACAAGCAGGCCATCCTGAACCTCGAGCTCGAGTTCCCGCTGTTCCCGGGGGTCGGGGTGCGCGGGGTGGTCTTCTCGGACTTCGGCAACGCGTTCGCGCCCGGCTCGTGGCACGACCCGGCGGTCTCCTGGTCGCTGTACAAGTCGATCGGGATCGGCTTCCGGTGGTTCAGCCCCATCGGGCCGCTCCGGTTCGAGTGGGGGTTCCCGCTCAACCGGCGCACGGACCCGGTGACCGGCGAGCGCATCGATCAGCCGCTCGACTTCCAGTTCACCATCGGAAACTTCTTCTGAGAGCAGGAGGGAATCACCATGAGAACCACCGTCACCGTCCTCGCCCTCGCCGCCGCGCTCGCTCCCGGGCTGGCGTCCGCGGAGCAGAAGATCGGCTACGTCGACCTCCAGCGCGCGCTGAACGAGGTCGAGGAGGGGAGGACCGCGAAGGCGGCCCTCAAGAAGGACTTCGACGACAAGCAGAAGGAGATCGACGCGAAGAAGACCGACTTCGAGAAGCTCCAGGCCGACTTCGAGAAGCAGGCGTCGGTCATGTCCGAGCAGGCGAAGAAGGACAAGGCCCAGGACCTCGACAGGCGCGCCCGCGAGCTCCAGGCGCTGTTCGTCTCGTCGCAGAAGGACCTCTCCGAGCGGGAGCAGAAGGCGACGCGCGGCATCTTCGACAGGATGGCCCAGATCGTCGCCGAGATCGCGGAGGCGGACGGCTTCACCATGGTCCTCGAGCGGAACGCGGGGCTCGTCTACGCGCCCCCCTCGCTCGACCTCACGAACGAGCTCATCCGCAAGTACAACGCGCGCTACCCGCCGGGCGCCCAGAAGAAGGCGGAGCCCGCGGCGAAGAAGCCGGAGTCCGCCGCGGCGAAGAAGCCGGACTCCGCGTCGGCGAAGAAGGCCGACGGCGCGGCGGCGAAGAAGTAAGGGGCGACGTGGCCGCGTTCACGCTCGCCGAGCTCGCCCGGCGCGTCGGCGGCGAGGTCCAGGGCGACGGCGCCCTGCGCCTCGAGGGCGTCGCTCCCCTGGAGGACGCCGGCCCCGCCGAGATCTCGTTCTTCGCCAACAAGAAGTACCGCCAGGCGTTCGAGGCCTCCCGCGCCGGCGCGGTGGTGGTCGAGCGCGACGCCGACGTGCCGCCCGGCCGCAACCTGCTCCGGGCGCCGAGCGCCTACCTCGCGTTCGCGAAGATCTCGACGCTCTTCCACCCGCCGCGCGAGGCGGTGCCGGACGTGTCGCCGCTCGCCGCGATCCACCCGAGCGCGAACGTCCACCCGAGCGCGGAGGTGATGCCCCTCGCGTCGGTCGGCGCGGACGCCCGCGTCGGCGCGCGCACCATCGTGTTCCCCGGCGCGCACATCGGCGAGGGCGCCCGCGTCGGCGAGGACTGCCTCGTCTACCAGAACGTGGTCGTCCGCGAGCGGTGCGTCGTCGGGAACCGGGTCATCCTGCAGCCGGGCTGCGTCGTCGGCTCCGACGGCTTCGGCTTCGCGCTCGACATGGAGGGCGAGGGCCGGGGCCCGCGCCACTTCAAGGTCCCGCAGGTCGGGATCGTCGTCGTCGAGGACGACGTGGAGCTCGGCGCGAACACCTGCGTCGACCGCGCCACGCTGGGCGTCACGCGCATCGGACGGGGCGCCAAGATCGACAACCTCGTCCAGATCGCGCACAACGTCGAGGTGGGCCCGCTCAGCATCCTCGCCTCGCAGGTGGGCATCGCCGGCTCGACGAAGCTCGGCATGGGCGTCGTCGCCTGGGGGCAGGCGGGCGTCGTGGGCCACGTCACCATCGGCGATCGCGCCACCATCAACGCGCAGGCCGGGGTCGGCCGCGATCTCGAGCCCGGCGAGCGCGTCGCCGGCTCGCCCGCCACGCCGGACGTCGCCTGGGCGCGGAACACGGCGGTGTTCAACCGGCTCACGGAGATGCGACGGGAGCTGCGCGAGCTGCGCGCCGAGGTGGCGCGCCTGCGCGACAAGGAGGGGAAGGGCTCATGACGACCGAGACGGCCGCGCCGGCCGTGGTCCTCGACGCAGAGGCGATCCAGAAGATCCTGCCGC
>DASSQM010000299.1:0-4692 GCA_035702465.1 Anaeromyxobacter sp.
GTGCGCGACGAGATCGGGACGCTGCAGCGGCTCGTCGACGAGTTCTCCGGCTTCGCGAAGCTCCCGGAGGTGACGCCGGAGCCGGCGGAGCTCGGGGAGTTCGTGGACGAGTTCCTCCGCACGAGCCCGCAGGTCGCGGAGAGCGCGGACGTCGAGGTGGTGAAGGCGAGCCCCCGCACCCCCGTCGCGCTCGACCGCACGCTCATGCGCCGCGTGCTCGCGAACCTCTGCGCGAACGCCATCGACGCGGTTCGCCCGGCGCGCGCCAGGATCCACCTCGGCGTGGCGCGCACCCCGGACCACGCCGTGCTCACCGTCGCGGACGAGGGCCCCGGGATCGACAGGGCGCAGCGCGAGCGCGTCTTCGACCCGTACTTCACGACGAAGCAGGGCGGGACGGGCCTCGGCCTCGCCATCGTGAAGAAGATCGTCCTGCAGCACGGGGGCGAGATCCAGGTCGGCGACCGCCCGGGCGGCGGAGCCTCGTTCACGCTCGTCCTGCCGCTCTCGGCCGCCGCCGGCGCGTCGGACGCCGGGGCGCACGGCCGGCCCGCGGCGGGGTGATAGCATCCGCGCATGTCCCACGACGACCTCTCCGGCAGGATCGCGCTCGTCACGGGGGCGACGAGCGGCTTCGGGCTCGCCACCGCGGAGGCCTTCGCGCGGGCGGGCGCGCGCGTGGTCGCGATCGGCAGGCGCCGCGATCGCCTCGACGCGCTCGCAGCGGCCCACCCGGGCAAGCTCCACGCGGTCGCGCTCGACCTCCAGGACCGCGCGGCGATCGAGCCGTTCGTGCGGGACCTCCCCGCCGGGTTCTCCGAGATCGACGTCCTCGTGAACAACGCGGGGCTCGCGCTCGGGCTCGAGCCCGCGCAGCGCGCGTCGCTCGAGCAGTGGGACACCATGATCGAGACGAACTGCCGGGCGCTCGTGGCGCTGACGCGGGCCGTCCTGCCCGGGATGGTGTCGCGGAACCGCGGGCACGTCGTCGCGGTCGGCTCCGTCGCGGGCGAGTACCCGTACCCGGGCGGAAACGTCTACGGCGCGACGAAGGCGTTCGTCCGCCAGTTCATGAAGAACCTGAAGGCCGACCTGCTCGGCACGGCGGTGCGCGTGACGAACGTCGCGCCGGGGATGGCGGGCGACACCGAGTTCTCGCTCGTCCGCTTCGGCGGCGACGCGGAGCGCGCCGCGAAGGTCTACGAGGGCGTGACGCCGCTCTCGCCGGAGGACGTCGCGGAGGCGATCCTGTGGGCGGTGACGCTCCCGCCGCACGTCAACGTGAACACGATCGAGCTCATGCCCGTGCAGCAGGGCTTCTCGCCGTTCGCGATCTCGCGGCGGAGCTAGTACTCCTGATCCAGCGGCGGGGAGACCGGCCAGCCGATCTCGTCGGCGAGCGGCTGCAGCTCGCGGCGCAGCTTCTCGAGGGCGCGGATCTCGAGCTGGCGCGCGCGCTCGCGCGAGAAGCCGAAGTGCTGGCCGAGGTCGCGCAGGGTCTCCTTGCCCTCGCCCATGATGCGCGCCTCGATGATGTGGCGCTCGCGCGGATCGAGCCGGCCCATGGCGTCCGAGACGCGGCGGTGGACGATCGCCTCCTCCTCGGCGCGCGCCAACTCCTCGTCCTGCGGGTCGCCGTCGCCCGGCGTGAACTCGAGGTGCGTCGACGTCCCGTCCGCGACGGGGGCGTCGAGCGACAGGTCGCGCCCCTCCATCCGCTGCTGCATCTCCACCACGTCCGACGGGCGCACGCGGAGCTTCTTCGCGACGAGGTTGACGTCGATCCCCTCCTGGTCGAGGCCCGCGCCCGGCGTGAGCCGCTCGATCTCGTGGCGGGTGCGCGCGAGCGAGAAGAACAGCTTCCGCTGGGCCTGCGTGGTCCCGATCTTCACGAGCGACCAGGACTTGAGGATGTGGTTCTGGATGTACGCGCGGATCCACCACACCGCGTAGGAGATGAGCCGGATCTCCTTGTCCGGGTCGAACTTCTGCACCGCCTTCATGAGGCCGATGTTCCCCTCCTGGATGAGGTCGGCCATGCGCAGCCCATATGAGCGGTACTCGAAGGCGACCTTCACCACGAAGCGAAGGTTCGCCTCGACCAGGCGGTGGCCCGCCCGCTTGTCACCCTGATCCCGGAACTCCCGAGCGAGGCGGCGCTCCTCCTCCACCGTGAGGAGCGGCACGCGATTGATCTCGCGGAGGTACTGGTCCAGGGTGCTGCTCGCGACGGACGTGCGATTCATCGTTCCTCCTGAGCGGACTGGAGCCTCGCGGGGCCCGGACCCGGCCCAGCAACGGACGTGCCGCCTGCGCCGCGCGCGGCAATCTGCACAAACGCGACGTGCACGCGTCGCCGCCGAGTCGCAGCCTGTAAGATCGACGACGCGAATCCGGTAAGGGCGACAGGTGCGACCGTCCGCGGGCGTCCCCTGCCGCCGCTCCGTCGGCCCGTCGCTTCCCCGCGCGGAGCGCGCGCGTGCGTGCCCGGCGCTCGCCGGGATGCCCGCCGGGCGAGCGCTCCCAAACGCGCGTTTCACCCCGCGCGGAGATCTCCTGCGCGTGAACGTGAACGCGCGCTCGCCCGGCGCGGGTACTGGCGTGCGCTCCGCGTGAACCCTCGCGCGGGGACCGCGCCCCTCGGGCGCGCACCCCGCGGAGCCGGATCCCACCGCTGGCCCTGCGCCGGGGGCGGCGCGTACGTCCCTGCCCGGACGCACCGGACGAGCCCGTGGACGACCCGGTCGATCCCGACGGCGCGCGGGACGTACGGCAACGACCCTTCGACTGCCCGCCTCGGCTTCCGCCGAGGCGATACGCTCCGGGTGAAGGACCGGTTACGCGCTCTCGGCGCCGACGCTCGTCCGCGCCTGCTCGTCGCGGCGGGGCTGCGCGCGCGGGAGGCGCACCACGAACTCCGCGCCGGCGCCCGGCGCGCTCGTGAGCTGCAGCGTCCCGCCGTGGGCATTCACGACGCGGCGCGCGATGGTGAGGCCCAGGCCCATTCCGCGGCCCGGCCCCTTCGTCGTGAAGAACGGCGTGAACAGGCGCGCCTGCACGTCGGGCGGGATCCCGGGCCCGTTGTCGGCGACGGACAGGACGAGCGTCTGCGCGTCGCCGCTGCCGTCGATCCGCACGCGGCCGGTGCCGTCCGGCACCGCCTCGATCGCGTTCTGCACGAGGTTCGTGAGGACCTGGTTCAGCTCCTCCGGGATGCACTCCACCGTGCCGTCGCCGCGGAGATCGAGCTGCACGTCCACGGCCCGGCCCGTCGCGGGGACCACGACCTTCACCACGGTCCGGACGGCCTCCCACACGTCGAGCGGCGCGACCTCCCGGCGGAACCCGGCGCGGCCGTAGCGCGCGAGGAGCTCGACGGTCTTCCCGATGCGCAGCAGCCCGGCCTCGGCGACCTCCAGCATCTCCTGCGTACGGCCCACGATGCGCTCCACCTCGGCGCGCTCCGCCGCCTCGAGCGCCCGCGCCGCCGAGGCGGCCGCGAGCACCCCGGCGCGGTCGACGTCGGCACGCACGCGCACGAGCGCGTTCTTCACGTAGTTGAGCGGGTTGTTGATCTCGTGGGCGAGGCCGGCGGCCACGATCTCCACCGACTCCATCCGTCGCGTGAGCACGAGGTCGGCGGTGTGCTCCTCCGCGCGGACCAGCTGCCGCGCGCAGGTCACGAGCTCCCGGGGCGAGAACGGCTTGGCGAGGTACGCCGAGACGCCGGTCTCGAGGCCCTTCACCCGGTCGTCCACGTCGCCGCGCGCCGTGAGCATCAGGATGGGGATGTGGCGGGTCCGCTCGTCCGCGCGCAGGCGCCGCGTCAGCTCGAGGCCGTCCATCTCCGGCATCATGAGGTCCGTCACGACCAGGCTCGGCTGCTCGCGCAGCACCATCTCGAGCGCCTTCTGCCCGTCGGGCGCGGTGAGGACCTTGAACTCGCGCCGGAGCGACATGTGGATGACCTGCAGGACCGGCGGGCTGTCCTCGACGACGAGCGCCGTGTAGGGACGGGCCTCCTCGTCCGGATCGCGCTCCACGATGCGGCGGTCCGTGAGCTCGTCGAGGTCGAGCAGGCGGAACTCGTCGCGGCGCTCGAGCTGCACCGTCCAGTCGGCCGAGGACGCGGGGTCGCGCAAGGCGGCGTCCTCCTGCGGCGCAGGCGCGGCGAGGTCGTCCTGGCGGAAGCCGTGGCGCTTCGGGAGCGTCACCGCGAACCGCGCGCCGTGGCGACCGTCGCTCGCGGCGACGATGGTGCCCCCGTGGAGATGGACGAGCTCGCGGGCGAGCGCGAGGCCGATGCCGGCTCCGCCGTGGCGCCGGGTTCCCTCCATGTCCACCTGGTAGAAGCGCTCGAACAGCTTCTCGGCGCGGTCCGGCGGGAAGCCGGGTCCGTCGTCCTCGACCAGGACCTCCACCGCGCCCGCGGACTCCGAGAGCGAGACGGTGACGTGCCCGCCCGGGGGCGTGAACTTGAGCGCGTTCGACAGGAGGTTCACGAAGACGCGCTCGAGCCGATCGAGGTCGCACCGCACCACCGCCCGCTCGCACGCGGGCGTGAACGCGAGCGCGATCTCCTTCCGCCGCGCGAGGACCTCGCTCTGGTCGACGAGGGTGCGCAGGTACCCCACGAGCTCGTGGTCCTGGACGTTGAGCCGCAGGCGGCTCTCCTCGAGGCGCGACAGGTCG
>DASSQM010000300.1:0-7575 GCA_035702465.1 Anaeromyxobacter sp.
CGCGGCCTGCGCGGTCTGCGCCGGCGTCGGCGCGGCCGAGGCGGCGCGCTCGGCGCGGAGCGCGAACAGCGCGCCCGCGATCGCGAACGCGGCGGCGGCGAGGGCCGCCGGCAGGCGGCGGCCTCGCTTCGTCCCGGGTGCGCGCATCAGTACGCCACCCCGCAGCCGCGCGCGTCGGCGAACGTCTTCACCGGGGTGGGATCCCACGGGAACCCGGGATCGTTGTACGCCCACGACAGCGCGCCCGCGTACCCGGCGGCGGAGAGGTCCGACGCGAACTCCGCGGCGGAGCGCGCCGGCAGGCCCTTCGACGGGATCGCGGAGAGCCCGTCGGCCGGGAACTCGCCCATCACCACCGGCTTGTCGGTCACGCCCGCGGCCGCGAGCGTCACCTGCGTGTACGGGAAGAACTCGTACACCCAGTCATAGTAGTGGAACTGGTAGAAATCGAGCCCGATGCGCGACCACGCCTTCGCCCACTTGATCGCGGCGCCGCCGACGGAGACGAGCGCGCCCGACCGCGCGCGGAGCACGTCGGCCGCCGCGGAGAGGAACGTCTCCATCTGGTCGTGGCTCACGAGGTCGAGCCCGGGCTGCGCCGGGAAGTCCGGATCGCCCGTGACGCTCGCGCCGCCGATGGCCCACTCCGGCTCGTTCATCACGTCCCACGCGATGAGGCGGTTGCGGTACGGGCTCTGCGCCACCGCGTCGGCGATCGGGCCGAGGAGATTGTCGACGACCTTCTGCCGAAGCGAGGAGCTCACCACCATCGGCCTGAGGCTGCGCGAGTACACGCCGTTCTCCGTCGTGGTCGGGCGGAAATTGTCGAAGGAGAACGGGGTGAGCATGATGTAGACGTCGTGCTCCTCCGCGAGAGCGAGGGCGCGCTGGATGTCGGCCGTGAGCGAAGGAGTGATCCCAGCCGGTGCGCCGTCCGCGTCCCACTGAATCGCGTCCGTGACGAAGCGAGGGAACATCCACCAGCGGACGACGCTCACGCCGGAGGACTTCATGCTGGCGAGCGCGTCGGAGAACGGACCCGGATTGGCGGCCACCCCGCGGACGCCCCACGTCGCCACCCCGCCGAAGTCGCCGGCGAAGCTCCGCCAGGCCCAGTTCGCGCCGTACATGAAGCGCTTCTTGCAGTGCCACGTGATGCCGCTCGCCGGTGCGCACGTGTCGGGCGCGGGCGAGCAGGCGCTCGTGTCCCCGCCGCCGCCGGAGCCGGTCGGGAGGTCGAAGTTCGGCCCTCCGCCCGGCGGCCCGCACGCGAGGAGGGCGGCGGCTGCGCTGGCGGCGAGGACCGAACTCCGGGTCGTCAGCTGGCGTTTCGGCAAAACTCCTCCTAGCAGCGCGGTTCTCGCGAATCGCGCCCGCGGTGGTCAGGCTCCTGCCCGTGAGGGTTGCGCTTGGAGAACAGGGAAGCGTCGGGGCGGATTCCGTCCGGACGTCCGAGGTCGCCGCCCCTGCACAGGGGCCTGGTGAGCGGATGTGCGAGCGGGCGAAGGGGGCCGGATGAGCGAGCGCCTGAGCGTCCTCTACGTGTGTCAGGCTCCGCCGAGCCCGCCGCGGTACGGCGCCCAGGTGCGGATGCACGGGCTCATCACGGCCGTGGCGGAGCGCCACGACGTCTCCGTCGCGTGCTGCGCGGAGCCGGACCTCGCGGCGCCGGCGCGCCGCGCGATGCGCGCGTACTCCCGCGAGGTGGAGATCGTCGTCGAGCGGGCCTCGACGTCCCCCGTGCGCAAGCGCCTCCTCCAGCTCCGCTCGCTCGCGTCGGCGCGCACGTTCGAGCGGCACCTCTTCACCGTGCCCGAGCTGCAGCGACGCATCGACGCGCTCCTCTCCCGGCGCCGCTTCGACGTGGTGAACGTCGAGGGCCCGTTCGTCGCGCACCACCGCTTCCGCGCCGCGCCGCGCGGCGCGCCGCCACCGCGCCTCGTCCTCGACGAGCACAACGTGGAGTTCGACCTGCACCGCCAGATCGCGCGCGGCAACGGGGGCCTCGTGCGGCGGTTCTACAGCGCCGTGAACTGGCGCAAGCTGCAGCGCGAGGAGTACGGCCTCTGGGAGCGCTTCGACGCGATCACCGTCACCTCGCGGCACGACGAGGCGCGCGTGCGCGCGGCGCGGCCGGCGGCCCGAGTCGCCGTCGTGCCGAACGGCGTCGACGTGGAGCACTACCGCCCGCGCCCGGGCGATCCGCCCCCGGACCGGAGCACCATCCTCTTCTTCGGCGCGCTCGACTACCACCCGAACCAGGACGGGATCCTCCACTTCCTCGACGAGGTCTGGCCGCGGCTGCTCCGCACGCACCCGTCGGCGCGGCTCCGCATCCTCGGCCGGAGGCCTCCGCCGGCTCTGCTCGCGCGCCGCGGCCCGGCGGTCGAGGTGGGCGGCTTCGTCGAGGACCTGCGGCCGAGCATCGCGTCCGCAGCCGCGATCGTCGTGCCGCTCCGGCTCGGGGGCGGGACGAGGCTCAAGATCCTCGAGGCGATGGCCATGGCGCGGCCGGTCGTGTCCACGGCGCTCGGGGCGGAGGGCATCGAGGCGGCGCACGGGAAGGAGCTCCTCGTCGCCGACGGGCCGGACCGCTTCGCGGGGGAGGTGGCGCGGCTCCTCGACGATCCGGCCCTCGGGGCGCGGCTCGGGCACGCGGCGCGGGCGCTCGTCGAGACGCGCTATTCGTGGCGCGCCTCCGCGATGGCGGTCGAGCGCTGCTTCCGCGAGGTTTGCGCGGTGGCCGATGCCCGCGATCGCGCCCGGGTGCGCGCGGGCTACGGCGCGCCGGCGATCGTGACGTCGAGCACCGTCACGGAGTAGGGAGCGGCGCGGAGGTCCACGCGGCCCGCGGCGGCCGCGGCGGCGGCGCGCTCCAGCCCCGCTTCGCCCCCCTCGTACGCGAACGCGCGCGCCGCGGCGACGCGCCCGCAGCCGGCGAGCTCGACCCGCGCGCCGAGCGCCGCCTCCGGATCGTGGTTGAGGAGCACCGCCACGATCCGGTCCCGCCGCTCGTCGGTGGACGCGAACAGCGACGAGAGCGGCGCGCCGCCGCGCACCGGCACGGAGGTGTCGAGGAATCGCGCCCCTGCCCCGTCGAAGTTCCGGTACGCGCGGAAGGCCCAGAACGCCGGCGAGCGCGCGGGCGGGTACGTCCAGTAGTACGCGGAGCGGACGCCCTCGGTGCCGAAGCGGCCGAGCGCCTCGGCCACCGCGAGCCCGCCGCTCCGGTGCTGCTCGGCGCCGAAGTTCCACTCGCCGATCGAGATGCCGACGCCCGGAGCGTTCTCCGTGATCCACTCCCGGAGAAGGGGCAGGACCCTCATGCGCTCGCCGATCCACGACTCGTCGACGTAGGCGGGATCCCACAGGCTGCGCGTGGAGCGGATGCGCAGCGCGGCGGTGGCCGCGTCGGTGCCGCCCTTCGTGCCGGTTCCGATGGCCTCGTTCGCCGGGTAGAAGTGCACGTCGAGCACGTCGAGGAGGCGCGCGCCCGTGCGCCGCTCGTGCGCGCGGAGCTGGCGCAGGTACCACGGCAGGAGCGGGACGTCGCCGTGTCGGCGCCGGTCGGGCCGGAGGCGCGCGCCCGCCGCGACGTCGGCCGCCGAGTACTGGTACTCGAGCCAGCCCCACGACGCCGGGCCCGCGATGGTGGCGCCGGGGTCGGCGCGCCGGATCGCCGACGCGTACGCGATCGTCTTCTCGAGCAGCTCGTCGTACGTCATCGGCGTCGAGCGGACGTCGCGGTGGGTCACGTGCCAGAGCATCGGCTCGTTGTCGAGGATGTAGAGCTGCACGCTGCGGCCGCCCACCTCGCGGTCGCGCGCGCGGATGGCGCGCACCCAGCGCTCGACGCTCTCCGGCGTGGAGCGCACGCTCGTGCGCGAGGGGTCGAGCGGCAGCGCCTTGCCGTCCCTGCGGAGCCCGTCGCCCGCGTCGGGGAGGTCCGGCGCGGTGCGCTGCTGCGGCCCGAGCGCGGAGACGGGGAACGAGTACGACGTCGCGTCCTTCGCCACCCACCCGAGCATGGGGACGGTGAGCGCGCTCGCGACGCCGTGGGCGCGGTTCTCCTCGAGGAAGGTGTCCCAGCTGAAGCGCGGCCGCGCGCTCACCGGCACGTTCCGGAAGAACCAGTCGTGGTTCGTGTTCCAGGCGTTGCCGAGCTCCCAGTTGTAGCGGCTGCTGCCGTTCCCGCCCCAGCGCCGCGCCGTCGCGCCGAGCTCCCACACCCAGGGCGGGTCGTCGCCGTTCCCGCCCTCTCCGGCCATGCCGGCGATCCCGTAGACGAGCGGGCTGATCGGGTGCGCAGGAGCGCGGCAGTCGACGGTGAATGTCGCCGTGCGGACGCTCGGCCCTTTCGGTCGTGGTGAGCTCGTCGAACCACGACCGGCGCTCGTCGCTCGTCCTTCGACGGGCCCGGGGCGAGCGGAAGCAGCGGCGAGCGTCGCGGCGAGCGCGAGCGCGGTGCGGATCACCGCAGCGCACCGGTCGCGGCGGCGAGCTTCCCTCCCACGGCGAGCGCGAGCGCGGCGAGCACCGCGTACTGCGGCCAGAACGGGCCGAGATCCGAGAAGCACTGGACCGCGAAGACGATGGAGCTCGCGCCGACGCACAGGGCCGCCGCGCGTTCCTCGGGCGTGCGGGCCCGCGGATAGGCGCGCGCGGCGACGAGGACGAGCACCGCGAAGGGCGCCCAGATGGCGGCGAACGCGAGCGCTCCGGCGAAGAGGAGGATGCCGAGCACCTGGTTGTGCGGCTGCGCGCGGTACCGCCAGAAGATCCCGGTGATCTCGTCCCCGGCGAAGTACTCCGTCCACTCGTGCCCGAACCCGCGCCCGACGAGCGGGTGCTCGCGCATGGACATGGCGAGGTTCCAGTTCTCGACCTGCCGGTCCCAGGTGGAGCGGTCCACCTTGGAGTCCACGACCGACCGCACGAGCTGGACCGGGCGGAACGCCGCCGCGGTGGAGTTCCACCCGGCGGCCCCGTAGAGCACGAGGATCGGCAGCGCCGCGAGCGCCAGGCGCCCCACCGTCCGGCGTCGCCCGCTGCCCCGCGCCACGACGAGGAACACGACGAGCCCGAGCGCGAGCTGGAGCCACGCCGTGCGCCGCGCGTTCGCGTCGATGCCGAGGAGGAGCAGCGGCAGGAAGAGGAGCGCGGCCTGGGCGCGCCTGCGATCGGGGCGCTCGAACGCGTGCGCCGCGAGGACGAGGCACGCGAGCGTGAAGAGCATCGAGTCGCCGTGGTCGGTCACGTACTCGACGGGGATGGCCGCGTGCGGCGCGACCGTCCAGCGCACCCACACCGCGATGAGCGCCTTCGCGCCGGCGGCGAGCACGACGAGCTTGCCCACGAGGAGGTGGTCCGGCGACCCGCGCAGGGCCGCCTCGAACAGGAAGAAGAGCACGCCAGTGAGGAGCAGCGGGCGCGTCTGCCAGACCGCCACCTCCGCGCTCCCGCCGCGGGCGAGCCCGTTCCCGATGGCGAGCGCGAGCGCCGCCACGTAGGCGACCGCGACGCCCGTCAGGGCCGGCGGCGAGGCCACCTGTTCGTGGGCGCGCTCGCCCCGCGACCGGCGCCACGCCGCGACGCAGAGGAGGAGCAGGATGCCGAGCTCGGTGCCCGTCACCGGGAGGCGCGCGGCGGGCGTGATGGTGCGGAGGCTGTGGTGGAGGACGTCGCCGAGCGGCGCGAGCGGCGAGCGCCACAGGCCGTTCGCGTTCTCGGAGTCGTCGAGCGCGAGCACGAGGAACGCGAGGACCGCCGCCGAGCGGTGCAGCGGCGCGGTCCACGCCGCCCAGAGCACGAGCGCCACCGCGACCGGGACCACGGTCGCGGAAGGGTGGGCGAACGCGAGCACCGCCCACGCCGTCGCCGCGGCGACGCCGAAGAGCGCCGCCACGAGCGCGCGGCTCGGCGCCCGGCGGGCCGGGCTGGCGAGCTCGGTCATGCGCGGAACTCACCCACCACGCGGAGCCCGAGGTTCCGCTCGAGCTGCCAGCGCTCCAGGATCCGGCCGGAGCGCGCGTCGAGCGTCGCGGCGAGGAACATGGTGAAGAGCACCGCGCCGAGCACGCTCGCGAGGATCGCGAGGGGCGCGCTCGGCCACTCCGGCCGGCGCGGGAGCACCGGCGGGACCGCGAACGCGTAGCGCCGGTCGAAGCCGGCCTGGGCGATCGCGCTCTCCACGCGCGCGCCGTCGAGCCGGTCGCGGAGGCTCGTGTACTGCGCGAGCAGGAGCCGGAGCTCGGTGCGCTGGTACTCGAGCGCCGGATCCTCGTCGTCCACGAGGCGCGCGGCCCTCTCGCTCGCGCGCTGGAACTCCTGCTCGAGCCCGGCGATCTCGGCCCGCAGCGCGTCGGCCCGCGGCGACGGCGCGGAGACGCGCTCCAGGATCTCCTTCGTGCGCGCGAGGACGGGGTGCTGCTCGCCGTACGCCGTGCGCTCGCGGGCGAGCTCGGCGCGGAGCTCCTCGGACTGGCGATCCTGGATCCGGTCGAGCTCGGCGAGCGCGAGCTTCTTCGACTCGAGCGTCGCCCGGAGCTGCGCCAGCTCCGTCTCCTGAGGCACGCGCCCGCGCGGCGCACGGTAGGTGCGGGAGAGCGCGGGGTTGCCGCGGAGCATCGCCACCTCGAGCTCGTGGACCTTGCCGACCTTCGCCTCGATGTCCTGGCGCACGCCGGCGGCGCGGCCCTCGAGCACCGCGAGCGCGTCGTGGCTCATGGCGAGCTCGGCCTCGCGCTGGCGATCGAAGAACCGGCGCGCCGCCGTCTCGACGAGGAGCTTCGCGGTCTCGTCGTCCGACCACTCGAGCGAGAGGAGGACGCGGTCCTTCGCGGCGCCGGCAGGCGCGCCCGGCTGCGCCCCCGGCACCGAGATCGCGAGCCGCTTCTCGAGCCGCTCGACGAGCGCGTCGAGGCGCTCCTGGCGCGTGGGCTCGCGCCCGGTGACCGCGTGGCGGACGAAGTCGCGGAACCGCGCGAGCGGGGCGCGCTTCTCCAGCGTACGCTCGACGAGGCGCGTCTCGTCCGCGAGCGCCACGAGGTTGTCGCGCCGCAGGATGGCGTCGCGCGCGACGTTGGCGGGATCCTCCGAATCGTACGAGCGCAGGAGGACGGGGTCGGGCAGCGTCGACACCACCGGGTGGCGCGACGCCTTGACGATCGCCTCCACGCGGTACGTGCGCGGCATGATCGCGAGCGCGAGCGGCCCCAGCGAGGCGATCGCGAGGAAGCACACGGCGGAGAGCAGCGGGCGGCGGCGCACGGCGCGGCCCGCGAAGCGCACCTTCTCGCGGACGCGCGGCCAGTCGATGAGCGCGCCGGAGTCGTCCTGCGGCGTGCGGATGGGCTCGGCGAACGGCAGGCGGGTGGCGGTCATGGCTCGAACGGCTCCGGTACGTAGTGGGTCGCGTAGTACTGGGAGACGAGGAACACGTACGCCAGGGTGAACCCTGCGAGGAGGAGGACCGTCCACGCGAGCGCGCGGCGGCCGTGCCGCGCGCGCGCGCCGAACGCCGGCACCGCGACGGTCGCGACGAGCATCGACAACAGGAGAAGGTTGTCCAATCGA
>DASSQM010000301.1:0-3225 GCA_035702465.1 Anaeromyxobacter sp.
AGCCCGGCGCGAACCTTCCCGTCGGCGTGTCGCCCGCGACCGGGACCGCGCCGCCTCCGCCGGCGGACGCGTCGCCGCGGGGGCAGTGAGCGAACCGAACCCGCGACCCCGCCCCCGCCCCCGACCTCTACCCTTCGGACCGTCCGGCCCGCGCGCCGCCCCCGCTCAGCGCGCGGCCGAGCGACGCGGCCTTCGCGGCGAGGACCTTGGCCATGCGCGCGCACGCGGCGCGATCGAAGCGGTTGCGCGGCCCGGTCACTCCGAGCGCGCCGGCCAACGCGCCGCCCGGCCCGAGCACCGGGACGGCGACCGCCGCCGCCTCCGGATCCCGCTCGCCGTGCGAGACGTAGACGCCGCGGCTGCGGATCTCGTCGTAGAGCTTCCCCTTCCCTCCCGCGAAGGCGACGAGGATGCGCGCGCTGGCGCCGCGGTCGAGCGGGAGCTCCGCGCCCTCCTCCAGGTGCGAGCGCACCGTGCGGTCGGAGTTCACGCGGTAGAGGCAGATGCGGCGATCGCCGTCGCGGACGTAGAACGCGGCCGTCTCGCCCAGCTCGTCGACCACCTCCCGGAGGACGGGGCGGACGTAGTCCGCGAGGTCGAAGGCGTTCTGGTAGAGGACCCCCAGCCGCCACAGCGTCGGTCCGAGCCGGAACCGGCCGTCGCCGTCGCGGTGCAGGTAGCCGAAGCGCTCGAGCGACGCCGCCAGCCGGAGGATGGTGCTGCGGTAGAGCCCGGTCCGGCGCGCGAGCTCGGCGAGCGCGAGGTGCGGGGGGGCGTCCGCGAACGCCTCCAGGATCACGAGCGCCCGCTCCACCGCCTCGACGCGCTGCTCCGGCATCCGCACGCTCCCGCGCCGGCGCTTGACACCCCTCCGGCGCGGTGTCAGCGTCTACCACGCAGACCATCATTCTGTACAGCAGAACGCCGCCTGGGAAGCCCGTATGGCCGCCGTCGCGGACGACATCGACGTGCTGGTGAGCGAGGTGGGGCCCCGGGACGGGCTCCAGGCCCTCGCGCGCCCCGTGCCGACGCCCGCGAAGCACCGCTGGATCGCGGCCCTCGCCGCGGCGGGGCTGCGCGAGATCGAGGTCGCCTCCTGCGTCCCGCCGCGGCTGCTCCCGACCATGGCCGACGCCGACGAGGTGATCCGCGAGGCGGCGCGGCTCCCCGGGGTTGCGGTCGTCGCGCTCGTGCCGAACCTGAGGGGGGCGGAGCGCGCCGTCGCCGCCGGCGCCGCGAAGCTCACGGTCCCCATCTCCGCGTCGCGCCTCCACAGCGCGGCGAACCTCCGCCGGACACCCGAGGAGGCGGTGGAGGAGCTCCGCGCGGTGTGCCGCCTGCGCGACCGGCTCGACCCTCCTGCGCGCCCCGCGGTGGAGGTCGGGATCTCGACCGCGTTCGGGTGCGCGCTGGAGGGCCCCGTCGAAGAGGCGTGGGTGCTCCGCCTCGCGTCGCGCTGCGCGGAGGCGGGCGCCGACGCCGTCGGCCTGTCCGACACCGCGGGCCACGCGAACCCCGCGCAGGTGCGGCGCCTCTTCGGCGCGCTCCGGCGCGAGCTGGGGAGCCGCGCCGGCGGGGCGCACTTCCACGACACGCGCGGCCAGGGGCTCGCGAACGTCGTCGCCGCGCTCGACGCGGGCGTCGCCACGTTCGACGCGTCGCACGGCGGCCTCGGCGGCTGTCCGTACGTCCCCGGCGCCGCCGGCAACGTCGTGACCGAGGACCTCGTGTTCCTCCTCGAGGCGATGGGGCTCCGCACCGGTGTGGACCTCGAGCGGCTCCTCGCCGCGCGCGAGGTGCTGCGCGACGCGCTCCCGGGCGAGCCGCTCCGCGGACACGTCGCCGAGGCGGGCCTCCCGAAGGGCTTCGTCCCCGCGTCGAAGGCGGGGACGCGCGCGTGACGTCGCCCTCCACTCGCGGCACGCCGGGCGGCCCGCTTCCGCTCTCCGGAGTCCGGGTCGTCGAGTTCTCGCACATGGTGATGGGGCCGTCGTGTGGCCTCATCCTCGCGGACCTCGGCGCCGACGTCGTGAAGGTCGAGCCCGTCGGGAGGGGCGACGGCACGCGCCGGCTGCCCGGCTCGGGCGCGGGCTTCTTCCCCGCGTACAACCGCAACAAGCGGAGCCTCGCGCTCGACGTGACGAAGCCCCGCGGCCTCGCGCTCGCCCGGCGGCTCATCGACCGCGCCGACGTGCTCATCGAGAACTTCCGGCCGGGCGCGTTCGACGCCCTCGGCCTCGGCTGGGAGGCCGTTCGCGCCACGAACCCGCGCCTCGTGTACTGCGCGCTGAAGGGCTTCCTCGCCGGCCCTTACGAGGGCCGCACCGCGCTCGACGAGGTCGTCCAGATGATGGGCGGGCTCGCCTACATGACCGGCCCGCCGGGCCGTCCGCTCCGCGCCGGCGCGCCCGTGAACGACGTCATGGGCGGCATGTTCGCCGCCATCGCGATCCTCGCGGCGCTCCTCGAGCGCGCGCGCACCGGCGAGGGCCAGCTCGTGCGGAGCGGGCTGTTCGAGAACGTGGCGTGGCTCGTGTCGCCGCACATGGCGCAGCTCGCCGTGACCGGCAAGGCGCCCGAGCCGATGCCCGCGCGCACCTCCGCGTGGGCGATCTACGACGTCTTCGAGGCCGCGGACGGCCGGCAGATCTTCGTCGCGGTGGTGAGCGACGCGCAGTGGCCGCGCTTCTGCCGCGCGTTCCACCTTCCCGAGCTGCTCGCGGACGCCCGCCTCGCCACGAACGCGGAGCGCGTGGCCGCCCGCGAGCGCTTCCTGCCGAGGGTGCGCGCCGCCCTGCGGCGGCTCGGATGCGACGAGATCGCGCGCACCTGCGAGGGCGCCGGCCTGCCGTTCGCGCCCATCCAGCGGCCCGACGAGCTGTTCCGCGATCCCCACCTCGCCTGCCCCGGCGCGACGGTCGAGCACACGCTCGAGGACGGCGCGAAGCTGTCGCTCCCCGCGCTCCCGGTCGAGCTCGGGGGCTGCCGCCTCGGCCGGCGCCTCGACCTCCCGCGCGTCGGCGAGCACACGGCGGAGATCGCCGCGGAGCTCGGCTACGGCGGGGCGGAGGTGGAGGCGCTCGCGAACGAGGGCGTCGTCGGCGTCGATCGCGCGCGATCGGCGACCTCGCCGTCGCCGCAGCCCGCGACGCCGCCCACGCGCACGCCCCGCGATCCGTGACCGGAGAGACGAGAAGGCCGGCCCGGATCGCTCCGGGCCGGCCC
>DASSQM010000302.1:0-5626 GCA_035702465.1 Anaeromyxobacter sp.
CTCGGGGAGCTTCTCGCCGCCCGCCTTCTCGGCGCGCTGGTACGCGGCGAGCGCATCGTCGGCCTTGCCGAGGTGCTTGAGGGCGATGCCGTGGACGAGGTGGAGCGCGGCGTTCCCCGGATCGACCTTCACGATGGCGGCGGCTTGCTCCGCCACGGCGCCCCAGGTCTGCTTCTTCAGGGCGGCCTGGAGGAGGGCGTAGCGCGCGGCGAGGTAATCGCCGCGGATGGCGAGCGCCTTCTTGAACTGCGCCGCGGCCGCCGCGTCGTCGCCCTGCTTCGCGAGCACCTGGCCGGCGAGGAAGGGGAGCTCGGGGTCGGCCGCGTCGAGCTTCTGCGCGCGCATCGCGACGAGCTTCGCGAGATCGAGATCGTTACGGGCGAGCGCGACGTGGACGAGCACCTTCTGCGCGGCGATCGAGCGCGGCTCGCGCACGAGCGCCTCGCGGGCGAGGCGCCACGCCTCGTCGAGCTGGCCGGCCTGGCGGTAGAGCACCGCGAGCCGCTCGCGCGACACCGCGTCGTCCGGGAAGTCGCGCATCGCGTCCTGGTACGCCGCCGCCGCGCCGCGGAGGTCGCCCTGCCGCTCGAGGAGCACGCCGAGGTTCACCACGGCCTGGCGGAGTCCGGGCTTGAGCGAGCGCGCGCGCTCGTACTCGGCGCGGGCGTCCTCGAGCTTTCCCTGCGCCTCGAGCGCGACGCCGAGGTTGAACCGCGCCTCGGCCACGTCGGCCTCGTCGAGCACCGCGCGCCACTTGCGCTCGAGGTACGGCCAGTCCGTCGGGACCTTGAGCTTCTTCTGCTCCGCGTCGGCCTGCACGGCCTCGTCGAAGAGGCGCTGCGCGCGCGGCGAGAGGGACTCCGCCGCGTCCGCGGAGGAGGCGTCGGCGCCCGCCTTGGCGACCGGGCGCGACGGCGCCGTCGAGGCCGGCGTCGCGGCGCCGGGGCGCGCGGCCTGCGCTTGCTTCGGCGAGGAGGAGGTGCCGGACGTGGCGCAGGCGCAGAGCGCGAGCGCGGCGGCGAGGGCGCCGAGCGGACCGGCGCGGAGGGTCGTGCGCGGGCTCATTCGAGGATGTCCTCGTCGTCGTCCTTGCCCTTCGCGCCCTTCTTCTTCGGCGGCGGGAGGGGCTCGTCGGGGATGGCGCGGTGCTGCGGGTCCGCGCTCGCGTCGCCCTTGCGGTCCGCGCTCGCGGTCGCGGGGGCGCCGGGCTGGCGCAGGCGCAGCGTCGGGAGCGGCGGCTCCCCCTTGCGCGGGTGCTCGCGCGGCGGCGGGGCCTGCACCACCTCGGCGAGGAGCCCGTAGCCGCGCGGGACCGCCGCGGGCGCCTGCGGCGACGCGACGGAGGGCACCGCCTCGGGCGACGGCCCGTACTCGTCCGGCTTCTCCTTCGCGAGCAGCGCGGTGGCGGAGCGGGCGCAGTCGTTCACGACGCCGTAGTCGCGCGAGGCGCCCACCGCGAGCGCGAGCCCCTCGATCGCCTTCGCGCGGAGCGGCTCCGCGAACTGCGCGAGCTGCGCCTTGTACTCCTGCACGAACTCCGCGTTGCGGCGGAGCTCCCTCGGGACGGGCGCGGCGAACAGCGTCTGCGCGAAGCGCTCGTAGGCGTAGCCGATGCGCCACAGGGCGCAGATCGCGGGCTCCGCCTGCTTCAGCTTCACCACCTGGCCGTAGGACTCCTCGAGCTGCTTCAGCTTCTTGCCCTTGATCTGCACCTGCCCCTTGAGGTGCTTCGGGTTCACGTCGAAGGTGATCCTGTCGTACGCGACGAAGGTGGGCTCGAGCTCCTCGTACATGCCCTGCGCCACGGCGGCGAGGCCACGCTCCTTCACCTCGGCCTTGTGACGGCGCCAGTACCCGAGCGCCTGCGCGTACGCGACGCGCGCCTGCTTCGGGTTCGTCTTCTCGAGCAGCTTCGCGATGCGCTGCTGGATGGCGAGCCACTCGTCGGGATCGCGGGCGAAGCGCTTCTGGTACTCCTCGAGCTGCTTCAGCTCCTTCCCGGGCTGGCCACGCTTCGCGTACACGTCCGCGAGCGAGAGGAAGATGCGCGAGGCGTCGGCCCCCTTCGGCCAGACGTCGAGGTACGCGAGGCTCGCGGCCTCGGCGGCCGTCCACTGGCGCAGGCCGGCGCGGAACACCGCGGCGTTCACGATGGCGTCGTTCGCCTTCTTCTCCTCGTAGCCGCCCTGGTCCTTCGACTTGCGGTTCTTCTTCCACTCGGCGAAGTAGCGCTCGTAGAGCTCGGCCGACTTCCCGAACTCGGCCATCGCCTCGTACGCCTCGGCGTTGTCGTAGAGGACCTTCGGCGCGAGCGCGTCCTGCGGATACCGCTTCAGGAGCTCGGCGCGGAGGTCCACGGCGCGGTCGAGGCGGCGCGCCTTCCCCCAGTCGACCGACGCGTTGTAGAGGGCGGTCGGCCCGAGGCGCGACTGCGGCCAGTCGCGCACGAACGCGAGGTAGTCGTCCGCGGCGCCCTCCCAGTCCTTCGCGCGCTCCTTCTCCTCGATGACCTTGAACGCGCTCTGCTCGATGACCTTCGCGAGGTCGTCCTTCAGGCCCGGGTGCGCCTCGAGCAGCTTCGCGTTCGCCCAGAAGCGCTTCGCCCAGCCGTTCACGTTGCGCCAGTCGCCGAGGAGGTTGTAGGCGTCGAGGACGAGGTTCGTCGAGTAGCCGGCGAGCTCGTGGGAGGGGTGGTCGAGCGCGATCCGGGTGAAGAGGTCGGTCGCCTCGCCGAACGCGTTGTGGCGGTAGTAGATGTTCGCGACCTTGTAGGCGATCTCGACCCACTTCTCGCCCTGCGGCTGCCACTTGAGGTACCGGTTGCAGGCGTCGGCGAGCTTCTGGCGCGCGGGCGCGAGCGGGAGGCGCTTCCTCGGATCGCCGGGCGCGCGCTGATCGTCCTTCCCGTCGAGCTTCTTCGCCACGAGGTCCCAGGCGAAGACGGAGTTCTCGAGCGCGTCCTTGAAGAACTTGCCCGGCTTGCCCGGAGGCTTCGCGGAGAGGAGCTCGACGTCGCGCGCGGCGACCCGCTCGTACTCGGCGGCGGCGCCCTCGAAGTTCGCCTCCGCGTAGAGGAGCTCGCCGTAGAAGAAGCGCATCTCGTACGAGGCGGTCTCGTTCGGGAAGAGGTCGAGGTAGTCGCGGTACACCGCGGCCGCGTAGCCGGCCACCGGGTCGTCGTGCGTCTTCTTCCACTCGTTGTGGTAGTTCACCGCGAGGATGCGGAGCGTCTGCTCGGCCTCGCGCCGCGCGTCGGCGAGCGACTTCCTGCCCTTCTCGTCCCTGGCGCCCGGCGAGCTCTCGATCTCGCGCAGCATCTTGGCGAAGACGTGGGCCTGCTGGACGGCGCCCTCCTTCTTGCCGAGCCGGCCGGCGCAGGTGACGATGCGCGACTGGAAGAACGGCGCCTCGGGCGAGAGCGGCTTCTCCTGGATGAGCCGGTGGTGCACGAGGATGGCGTCGCGGTCCTTGCCCTCCTCGTAGAAGATGGTGCCGAGGGTCTTCAGCATCTCGAACCAGCCGTCGCCGCCGACGCGCTTGAACTCCTCGGGCGCGCCCTCCGCCGAGCCGACGTGGCTGTAGGTGCGGACGAAGTCCTTCCGCGCCTCCTTCACGAGCGCGAGCTTCTTGTCGGCCGGGACGGTGGAGGTCGGGAGCTCGCCGAAGAAGATGACGGCCTTGAACAGCTCCAGCGCCTCGTTCCACTCGGTGAGGTTGTAGTAGACCCACGCCTGCTTGTAGAGCGCGTAGCCGTAGACCGAGGACTCCTGGTAGCCCGCCGCCTTCTTGTAGGCCTCCAGCGCGCGCTTCAGGTTCCCGATGCGGTCCTTCTCGTTCGCCTTCTCGAAGTAGTACTCGCCGAACGCCATCCACGCGTCCGGGACGAAGCGCGAGCTCGGGAACTGCGTGATGAGCGCCCGGTACGCCTTGAGCGCGTCGGGGTCGTTGCGGTTGCGCTTCGAGAGGTTCTCGCCGAGGAAGTAGAGCACCTCGTCGAGGCGCGGGTACTTCGGGTACTTCTGGACGATGGCCTTGTAGAGCGCGACCGCCTGCTCCTTGTGGCGGAGCGACTCGCGCTCGAGCTCCTTCTTCTCCCCCATGAGGCGGTCGATCTCCCTGGGATCGCCGCGCGTGCCGAGCGCGATGAGCCGGTCGTCGCGCCGGTTCGCCTCGAAGAAGAAGTACTGCGACTCCTCCCACAGGAGCTCCGCGAGCCGGAAGTACCACTGCGGCGTCTCCGTCGCCGACCCACCGCCGAGGTCGATGAGCTTGCGCAGCGAGGCGATCTCCTCGCGCCGCTTCTCCGAGACCTGCACCTCGACCTGCTTGCGGAAGGTCTCGAAGTCGAGGGCGGGACCGCCGGGCTCGCCCTTCTTCGTGGTCTTCGCCTCGAGCGAGCCGCCCAGCGCGGCGTCGGGCGCGACGGACTTCTTCTCGCCGAGGTCGGCCTCCTTCGGCGGCTTCTCCGCCGCACCCGCGGTGGAGGCGCAGAGCGCCAGGGCGGTGAGGCCGGCGACGAGGGAGCGGAGCATGGGCGGCGTTCTCCCGGGCCCTACCGCGCGGCGGTGCGCTGCCGCGGCAGGCGATCCTTGCAGCCCTTCGTGAGCGTGTACGAGAAGGTGCCCAGCTCGTCGCGCCAGAACTCGCCCTCGTACGGCCAGTAGAGGTGCTCGTCGGAGACCGCGTGCGAGTACTTGAGGTCCTTCACGACGTCGACCTGGCTGCCCTTCGCGAGCGAGCCCTCGAGCGCCTCGCGCTCCTTGCGCGAGACCTCGATCTGGATGCGCAGCGCCTGGGCGAGGAGCTGGCGCAGGCCGTCGCGCTCCGCCTCGAGCTTCGCCCGCGTACGCGCCGCGAGCTCCTCGACCGACCCCGCGCGGTTGGCGCGCAGCTTGTCGGCGAGCTCCTTGCCGAGCGACGACTGGCGGAACTCGTCGCGCCGCCTGCCGAGGCCCTGGTCCATCTCGCGCTCCATCTCGCCGACGGACTCGGCGAGGCGGCGCACGTTCTGGTCGGAGAAGGCGACCTTCAGGATCTTGCGGGCGGTGGCGCTCCCCGGGTGCGTGGCGGCGCCGCGCACGAGCTCGTACCAGCCGTCCGGCGTGCGCTGCGCGCCGGTGATCTTCACGAGCTCCTCGTAGACCGGGTTGTAGATCGACGAGAACTGCTCGAGGACCTGGCGCGCCTCCGGGTAGCGGCAGTTCTCGTAGTAGACGATGGCCTTGAGGACGTACGACTCGGGGAAGTACTCGTCCTTGAAGTAGGGCGACTGGAGCGTGAGGAGGTTGCCGAGCGCCTTCTCGTAGTCGCCGATGCGGTAGTGGGCCCAGGACGCCTCCCAGAGCCCCTCGAGCCAGCGCTCGCCGCCCCACGGCATGCGCCCGTAATAGAAGATGGCGTAGCGGTTCTGCCGGTTCTGGTAGTGGATGCGGGCGAGCTGCAGGAACGCGAGCTCGCGCAGGTCCTGGTCCGGGTGCGCGACCTTCTTCGGGTTCGTCATCCGGATGACGTCCTTGAACGAGTCGCTCGCACCCTGGTCGTCGCCCTGCGCGTAGCGCACGAGGCCGTCCACGAACTTGGCGCGCGCCACCACGTCGCCCTCGTCCATCGCGGGCACGCCGTCCTT
>DASSQM010000303.1:0-3818 GCA_035702465.1 Anaeromyxobacter sp.
CGAGATCCGCGCGGCCGCCGGGGCAGGCGCGCGCGTCGAGCCGATCGCCGGGACCGCGGCGCCCGCAGGCCCGCTCCCGGCGCCCGCCGCGCCCGCGGTGGCCTCCGCGGCGCCGCAGCCCGCGAGCCTCTCGCCGCTCCCGGAGGCGGCGGCGGAGGACGGCCCCTCGCTCCGCTCCGCGTCGCAGGCGGTGCGCGTCGACATCCGCAAGCTCGACCGGCTCATGCTCTCCGTGGGCGAGCTCGTCCTCGTGAAGTCGTCCCTGCACTCCATCGCGGAGCGGCTCAAGGCGGACGGCGGGGATCCCGCGCTCGCGGCGGAGCTGCAGCGCGCGAACCGCACCCTGGAGCGCCGCCTCGCCGAGCTGCAGTCCGGCATCCTCGAGGTGCGGATGGTCCCGCTCGAGCAGGTGTTCGACAAGCTCGCGCGCATGGTGCGCAAGCTCGCGCGCGAGGTCGGCAAGGAGGTCGCGTTCGAGGTGTCCGGCGGGGACGTCGAGCTCGACAAGCTCATCGTGGAGGAGCTCTCCGACCCCCTCATGCACCTCATCCGCAACGCCGTCGACCACGCCATCGAGGCGCCCGAGCAGCGCGCCCGGCGCGGCAAGCCGCGCGCGGGGCGCGTCCGGCTCGCGGCGAGCCAGAAGGGGAATCGCGTCCAGCTCGTGGTGGAGGACGACGGCGCCGGCATCGACGAGGACCGCGTGCGGGAGGTCGCCGTGGAGCGCGGGCTCGCCACCGCGGCGTCCGTCGGCGAGCTCTCGCGCCGCGAGCTCATGAACCTCATCTTCCTGCCCGGCTTCTCCACGGCGCGACAGGTCACGCCGCTCTCCGGCCGCGGCGTGGGCATGGACGTCGTGAAGAACAACATCGCGAACCGGTCCGGGATCATCGACCTCAAGTCCGAGCGCGGGCAGGGGACGCGCTTCGAGCTCACGCTGCCCGTGACGCTCGCCATCGTGCGGGCGCTCGTCGTCTCGGTGGCGGGGCGGACGTACGCGGTCCCGCTGAACAGCGTGCTCGAGATCCTCGAGGTCCCGGCGCGCGAGGTCCGCACGCTCTCCACGCGCGAGGTGATCTCGGTGCGCGGCTCGACGCTGCCGCTCGTGCGGCTCGGGCGCTTCTTCGGCCTCTCCGGAGGACCGGCGCCGGACCCGTTCTTCGTCGTGGTCGTCGGGCTCGCGCAGGAGCGGCTCGGCGTCGCGGTGGACGGCCTCGTCGGCCAGCAAGACATCGTGGTGAAGCCGCTCGGCGCGCACCTCACCTCCGTGCGCGGCATCGCGGGTGCGACGGATCTCGGGACCAGGAACACCGTGCTCGTCCTCGACGTGGCGAGCATCATCGAGGACGTGACCTCCGGCGAGCCGCTGCGCGACGCCGCCGGGTGACGGCGGCCTCGGTGACGCCGCCACGATATCGTCGCGCCGCGCTCCTCCGGCGCGCGGAGTCGGAGCGGCGCGCACATTCGCCTCCCCGCGCGGGCGCGCTAGACTCGCGGCGTCGATGGAGTCCTCCGACGCTCGCACGAAGCCGCAGCAGGAGGCCGGCGCGCGCCGGCCGGCTCCGGATCCCGATCCGGCGAGCGACGACGTCGCCGCGCTCGACGGCGAGCTCGCGGCGCGCCTGCAGGCGCTCCCCGTGGCGGGCGACGGGAGGTTCACGACGTGGCGGCCCGGCGCGGGCGCGCCGCCGGTCGCCGCGGCGCAGCCGACGCCAGGGTCGCCGCCGCGCACGGGCGGCGATGGCGCCGGCCCGGCCGATGCCCACCCACCGGCTGCGGCCGCACCTGCGCGGCGCGCGCTGCGTCCGACGGATCCCCTCGACGAGTTCCTCTACCGCGAGGACGAGCAGGCGCCGGAGGTGCCCGCGATCGGGGCGACGCCCGAGGCGCCCACCGGCGACGCGGATCCGGCGATCCGCGAGGAGTACCTCACGTTCCTCCTCGGCCACGAGGAGTACGCCGTCGCCATCGAGCGCGTGCGCGAGGTGATTCGCGCGCCACCCGTCACCGAGGTCCCGCACGCGCCGCCGCACGTGCTCGGCGTCGTCACCGTCCGCGGCGAGGTGGTGGCGGTGTTCGATCCGCGCCGCCGGCTGTCGCTGCCGGGCGCGGCGCCCGGCCCCGGCCAGGGGCGCGTCGTCATCGTGGACGCAGGCGAGGGGCCCTGCGGCCTCCTCGTGGACGCCGTCGCGAGCGTGGTGCGGCTCAGGCCGGGCAGCATCGAGCCGTGCCCGCAGGGCATCGGCGGCGCGAGCGCGGAGTGCCTCGCCGGCATCGGCCGCCACGCGGACCGGCTGTTCACGGTCCTCGACCTCGGCGCCTTCCTCCGGCGGGGCGCGGCGGCGCCGCGGCGCGGGGAGGACGAGGACCGGCATGTCGGCGCGTGACGAGCCCGCCCGCGCCTCCGACGCGCGCGCCCCCTCGGACGACGCGCTCGTCCAGCTCTGCACGTTCCGGATCGGCGGCGAGGACTACGCCGTCGACATCATGCGGGTGCACGAGATCATCCCGCCGCGCCCGATCACCCCCGTGCCGCGGGCGCCGTCGTTCCTGGAGGGCGTCACGCGGATCCGCGGCGAGGTGCTCCCGGTCCTCGACGTCCGCAAGCGGCTCGGCGTCGCTCCCGCCGCCGACGCGCGCCGCGCGCGCTTCCTCGTCGCGAGCGTCGCCGGCCGGCGGATCGCGCTCGTGGTGGACGAGGTCTGCGAGGTGCTCCGGCTCCCCCGCCGCGAGCTGCGGCCCGCGCCCGCGCTCGGCGACGAGAACGCCCCGCGCTTCTTCCTGGGCGTGTGCGGCGGCGATGGGGCGAAGCAGGGCCGGCGCGCCGGGGCGGGGCGGCTCCGGCTGCTCCTCAACGTGAAGGCGCTCCTCGACCCGTCGGTTCCGGGTGAGGCGGAGGCCGCGCGCGCGCAGGCGCGCGCCGCGCTGCGCTCGGCGCGGGAGCCCGGCGACGCGCCGGAACCGGAGGCGCGGTGACCGCGCCCGGCGACGCCGCCGCACACCGCGCGCTCGCGCGCGACGCGGACGAGGAGACCCGCTACCAGGCGGTCTCGCTGCTCGACCCCGGGGATCCCCTGGACCGCGCGGTCCTCCTCGAGCGGCTCGGCGATCCGTCCTGGCGCGTCCGCTCCGCGGCGGTGGAGCAGATCGGGGCGTCGCCGCGCGGCGCGGCCGCCCTGCCTCGCCTGGTGGAGGTGCTCTCGGAGGGCGCCAGCGTGGGGGCCCGCGACGCGGCCGCGGCCGCCCTCGCGCGCATCGGCGCTCCCGCCGTCGCGCCGCTCCTCGAGCGGCTCGACGCGACGGACCCGGACCTGCGGCAGGCCGCGGCGGGCGTGCTGGGCGCCATCGCGGACCGCCGCGCCGTCGCGCCGCTCACGGCGCGCCTCGCGGATCCGGACCCGAACGTGCGCGCGGCCGCCGCGGACGGGCTCGGCCGCATCGGCGGCGCCGAGGCGCTCGCGGCGCTCCGCGCGGCGATCGACTCGGACGACCAGACGCTGCGGCTCTCGGCGCTGGAGGCGCTCCTGCGCCTCGGCGCGTGCCTCCCCCGCGCGCCGATGGAGCGGCTCGTCGCCGACCGGGCGCTGCGGCGGCTCGCGTACCGCCTGCTCGGCGCGAGCGACGAGCCGGACGTGCTCGCGCTCCTCGCGCGTGGCCTCGTCGATCCGGCGCGGCAGGCGCGCGAGGCGGCGCTCGCGGCTCTCGGACAGCTCCGCTCGCGCCGCGCGCCCGACGGCCTCGCGCCCGTCCTCGACGCGGTGCGGGCGGCGGCGCTCGGCGAGCCGGGTCTCGCCGAGGCATGGGCGGGATCGCTCGGG
>DASSQM010000304.1:0-6370 GCA_035702465.1 Anaeromyxobacter sp.
ACGTGGCTCGTCTTCTTCTCGACGCGGTACGCGCGTCCCATCGCGCGCGGCATGAAGCGGCGCATCTTCGGCCCCTGGTCCACGGTGAGCGTCTTCACGTAGAGCGCGTCGACGTCCACCCGGCCGCCCCGCTGCTCGGCGTTCGCCACCGCGGAGCGGAGCAGCTTCGCGAGGTGCTCGGCCGCGCGCTGCGGCGTGTACTTGAGGAGCGCGAGCGCGTCGCCCACCTTCATGCCGCGGACCTCGTCCGCGACGATGCGCACCTTGCGCGGCGCGACGCGCAGGAAGCGCAGCTGGGCGTGCGGCCCGGCCGCCGCCCCGTTCCCGCGGGTCTTCCTGGCGCGCCCCTTCGGCGCGGCCTCGGCGGCCGGAGCGGCCTCGGCCTTCTGCGCCTCGCCCTTGGCGCCCTTCGCCGGCTTGGCGGCCTTCTCGGCCTTCTCGGTCTTCTTCTTCTCGGCCATGTCCGTTCCTCGCTACTTCTTGGGCGGCGGGGCGGGCGTCGCCGCCGCGACCTTCTTCTCGCCGGTGTGGCCGTGGAAGGTGCGCGTGGGCGAGAACTCGCCGAGCTTGTGCCCCACCATGTTCTCGGTCACGAACACCGGGACGAACTTCCGGCCGTTGTGCACCGCGAACGTGTGGCCGACGAAGTCGGGCAGGATCGTGCTCCGCCGCGACCACGTCTTGATGACCGACTTCTTGGCGCCCTTGTTCGCGTCCTCGACCTTCTTGGCGAGGTGCTTGTCGGCGAACGGGCCCTTCTTGATCGAACGCGCCATGGGTGGCTTTCCTTGCCGTCGCTAGTGCGGCGTGTTCCGGATGCCGGGCTTGCGGCGGGTGACGATGAACTTGTCGGTCCGGCGGTTGTTGCGGGTCTTGAGGCCCTTCGTCTTCTGGCCCCACGGCGACACCGGGTGCGGGTTGCCCTGCCCCGACTTGCCCTCGCCGCCGCCGTGCGGGTGGTCGACCGGGTTCATGGCGAGGCCGCGAACCGTGGGGCGGATGCCGAGCCAGCGGCTCTTGCCGGCCTTGCCCACGCGGACCGAGGAGCTCTCCACGTTGGAGACCTGTCCGACGGTCGCCTTGCAGTCCTCGAGGACCTGGCGGACCTCGCCGGAGGGCATGCGGATCTGCGCGTAGCCGCCCTCCTTCGCCATGAGCTGGCCGAAGGAGCCGGCGGAGCGGATCATCTTCCCGCCGGAGCCGGGCTGCGCCTCCACGTTGTGGACCACCGTGCCGAGCGGGATGGCGCGGATGGGCAGCGTGTTCCCCGGCCGGATGTCGACCGCCTCGCCGGAGAGCAGCGTGTCGCCCACGTTCACGCCGACCGGCGCGAGGATGTAGCGCTTCTCGCCGTCCGCGTAGTGCAGGAGCGCGATGCGGGCGGTGCGGTTCGGGTCGTACTCGAGCGCCGCCACCTTCGCCGGGACGCCGTCCTTCTCGCGCCGCCAGTCGATGATGCGGTAGCGCCGCTTGTGGCCGCCGCCCATGTGACGCGTGGTGATGTGACCGTGGGTGTTTCGCCCGCCGGTCTTCTTCACGGGCCGGGTGAGCTTCTTCTCCGGCTTCGACTTCGTCACGTCGGCGAAGTCCGACACCGTCATGTGGCGGCGGGCCGAGCTCGTGGGCCTGTATTCCTTGAGGGCCATGGTCGTCTCCCGTCCGAGGCCGCTTACGTCCCCTCGAAGAGGGCGATGGTCTCGCCCTCCTTCAGGGTGACGAACGCCTTCTTCCAGTTCGGGCGGCGGCCGATGTTGCGGCCGACGCGCTTGTTCTTCCCGCGGGCGATGGCGGTGCGCACGGCGAGCACGTGCACGTTGAAGAGCTTCTCGACCGCCTGCTTCACCTGGACCTTCGTCGCCTCGCGGTGGACCTCGAACGCGTACTGCCGCGCCGCCTCGCGGGCGCGCTCGTTCTTCTCGGTGATGAGCGGGCGCTTCACCACGTCCTGGACGGCGATGTTCACGAGAGCACCTCCTCGAGCCGCTTCGCCGTCGCCGCGGTGAGCACGAGCGCGTCGTGCTTCAGCACGTCGTAGACGTTGAGCCCCTCGACCGGGAGGAAGTCCGAGCCGTCGAGGTTGCGCACGCTCCTCGCGAGCGCGGTGTTCTCCGCGGCGTCGACCACGAGCGCCTTCTTCGCGCCGAGCTTGCCGAGCACCTTCGCGGCGGCGGCGGTCTTCGGCCCGGCGGGCTTCCACTCCTGGACGATGACGAGCTTTCCGTCGCGGCCGCGCAGCGCGAGCGCCGAGCGCAGCGCGGCCTTCCGCACCTTCTTCGGCACGTCGTAGGAGTAGTCGCGGGGCTTCGGCCCCATCGCCTTGCCGCCGCCGACCCACTGGCTGGCACGCGTCGAGCCCTGGCGCGCGCGGCCGGTGTGCTTCTGCCGCCACGGCTTCTTGCCGCCGCCGGACACCAGCGACCGGTTCTTGACGGCGTGGGTGCCCGAGCGATCGGAGGCGAGCTTCGCCTTCACCACCTCGTAGAAGAGGTGCTCGTTCACCTCGCCGGCGAAGACGGCGTCGGCGAGGTCGAGCTCGCCCACCTTCTTCTTGTCGAGGTCGTACACGTCGAACTTGGCCATGGTCGCCTCGGCTACTTGATCTCGACGTCCACGCCTGCCGACAGGTCGAGCTTCATGAGCGCGTCGAGCGTCTGGGCCGTCGGCTCCAGGATGTCGAGGAGCCGCTTGTGCGTGCGGATCTCGAACTGCTCGCGCGACTTCTTGTCGACGTGCGGGCTGCGCAGGACCGTGAACTTGTTGATCCGCGTGGGGAGCGGGATGGGGCCGGCCACCTTCGCGCCGGTCCGCTTCGCCGTCTCCACGATCTCGGAGGCCGACTGGTCGAGCAGCTTGTAGTCGTAGGCCTTGAGCCGGATCCTGATCTTCTGAGTCGCCATCGGAACGCCTTCTGTCCGTCACCAGGCGCTGCGCAGGGCCCTGCTCACGCAGCGTGCAGGGCCCCGCCGTCCGCCGGTGGGTGTCTTCCTACTTGATCACCTCGGTCACGACCCCAGCGCCCACCGTGCGCCCGCCCTCGCGGATGGCGAAGCGCAGCTCCTTCTCCATCGCGATCGGGGTCACGAGCTCGATCTCCATCGTGATGTTGTCGCCCGGCATCACCATCTCGACGCCCTGCGGCAGCTTCACCGTGCCCGTCACGTCCGTCGTGCGGAAGTAGAACTGCGGCCGGTAGCCGTTGAAGAACGGCGTGTGGCGGCCGCCCTCGTCCTTCGTGAGGACGTAGATCTCGGCCTTGAACATGGTGTGCGGCGTGATCGAGCCCGGCTTCGCGAGCACCTGGCCGCGCTCGACCTCCTCGCGCTTCAGGCCGCGGAGGAGGCAGCCGACGTTGTCGCCCGCCTGCCCCTCGTCGAGGAGCTTGCGGAACATCTCGACGCCGGTGACCACCGTCTCGCGGGTCTCGCCGAGGCCGACGATCTCGACCTTGTCGCCCACGTGGACCCGGCCGCGCTCGATGCGGCCCGTGGCCACGGTGCCGCGGCCTTCGATCGAGAACACGTCCTCGACCGGCATGAGGAAGTCCTTGTCGAGCTGCCGCTTCGGCTCGGGGATGGCGGTGTCGAGCGCCTCGAGCAGCTTCTCGATGGACTCGGTGCCCTCCTTGCCGTGCGTCTGCATCGCCTTGAGGGCGGTGCCGCGGATGACGGGGACCTTGTCGCCGGGGAAGTTGTACTTCGAGAGCAGCTCGCGGACCTCGAGCTCGACGAGGTCGAGGAGCTCGGTGTCGTCGACGAGGTCGCACTTGTTGAGGAACACGACCAGCGCCGGCACGTTCACCTGGCGGGCGAGCAGCACGTGCTCGCGCGTCTGCGGCATCGGGCCGTCGGACGCCGACACCACGAGGATGGCGCCGTCCATCTGCGCCGCGCCGGTGATCATGTTCTTGATGAAGTCGGCGTGGCCCGGGCAGTCCACGTGGGCGTAGTGACGCTTCTGCGTCTCGTACTCCACGTGGGCGGCCGCGATGGTCAGGATCTTCGACTCGTCGCGGACGGTGCCGCCCTTGGCGATCTCGGCGTAGTCCTTGGGCGTCGCGAGCCCCTTCGCCGCCTGGGTGAAGGTGATCGCGGCGGTCAGCGTGGTCTTGCCGTGGTCGACGTGACCGATGGTCCCGACGTTCACGTGCGGCTTCGTCCTAGCGAACTTCTCCTTGGCCATGGTGCCCTCTCTTCCTTCCTCTCCTGGGAAAGCCCTACCGCGCGGCGGTGGCGGCGCCCTTCGACTTCGTGACGATGGTCTCCGCGATGCTGTTCGGGACCTGCGCGTAATGCGCGAACTGCATGGTGTACGTGGCCCGGCCCTGCGTCTTCGAGCGCAGGTCCGTGGCGTAGCCGAACATCTCGGCGAGCGGGACGAGCGCCTCGATGATCTGGACCCCCGTGCGCGGGTTCATCGCCTGGATCTTCCCGCGCCGCGAGTTGAGGTCGCCGATGACGTCGCCCATGTAGTCGTCGGGCGTCACCACCTCGACCTCCATGATCGGCTCGAGCAGCACGGGGTGCGCCTTGGCGGCCCCGTCCTTGAAGCCGATCGAGCCGGCGATCTTGAACGCCATCTCGGACGAGTCGACGTCGTGGAAGCTGCCGTCGAAGACCTCCACCTTGAGGTCGACCATCGGGTAGCCGGCGAGGACGCCACCCTGCATGGCCTCCTCGATGCCCTTCTGGATGGGGTTGATGAACTCCTTCGGGATCGAGCCGCCGACGGTCTCGTTCTCGAACGTGAAGCCGCTGCCGGGCGACTGCGGGATGAGGCGCAGCCAGCAGTGGCCGTACTGGCCGCGGCCGCCCGTCTGGCGGATGTAGCGCCCCTCCGACTCGACCTGCTTCGTGATGGTCTCGCGGTACGCGACCTGGGGCTTGCCCACGTTCGCCTCGACCTTGAACTCCCGGAACATGCGGTCGACGATGATCTCGAGGTGGAGCTCGCCCATCCCGCGGATGATGGTCTGGCCCGTCTCCTCGTCGCTGTGGACGCGGAACGACGGGTCCTCCATCTGGAGGCGGTTGAGGGCGACGCCCATCTTGTCCTGATCGGCCTTGGTCTTCGGCTCGATGGCGACGGAGATCACCGGCTCCGGGAACTCCATGCGCTCGAGGATGACGGAGGCGCCCTCCTCGGTCAGGGTGTCGCCCGTGGTGGTGGCGCGCAGGCCGACGGCGGCGGCGATGTCGCCGGCGTAGACCTCCTTGATCTCCTCGCGCTTGTTCGCGTGCATCTGCAGCAAGCGGCCGATGCGCTCCTTCTTGTCCTTCGTCGCGTTCTGGACGTAGGAGCCGGCCTCGAGCTTGCCCGAGTAGACCCGGAAGAACGTGAGGTTCCCCACGAACGGGTCGTTCATGATCTTGAACGCGAGCGCGCTGAACGGCTCGTCGTCGGCGGCGCGGCGGACGATCTCCTCGCCCTTCGGGTTCACGCCCTTCATCGGCGGCTTGTCGAGCGGGCTCGGCAGGAAGTCCACGACGGCGTCGAGGATCTGCTGCACGCCCTTGTTCTTGAAGGCGGTCCCGCAGATCACCGGGAAGAACTGCATCGCGAGCGTGCCCTTGCGGATGCCGCGCAGCACCTCGGCGTTCGTGAGCGGGTGGCCGTCGAGGTACTTGTGCATGAGATCGTCGTCGATCTCGGCGACGGTCTCCTCGAGCTTGGCCCGGTACTCCTTCGCCTGCTCGACGAGATCGGCGGGGACGGGGATCTCCTGGTACTTCGCCCCCATGGTCTCGTCGTCGAAGGTGATGCCCTTCATCTTCACGAGGTCGACCATGCCGCGGAACCTGTCCTCGGCGCCGATGGGGAGCTGGAGGACGAGCGGCTTCGCGCCGAGCTTCTCGCGGATCGTGTCGACCGAGTGGAAGAAGTCCGCGCCGACGCGGTCCATCTTGTTGATGAAGCAGATGCGCGGGACCTTGTACTTGTCCGCCTGCCGCCAGACCGTCTCGGACTGCGGCTGCACGCCCTGCACGGCGTCGAACACGGCGCAGGCGCCGTCGAGGACGCGGAGCGACCGCTCGACCTCGATGGTGAAGTCGACGTGGCCGGGGGTGTCGATGATGTTCAGCCGGTGATCGCGCCAGAACGCGGTGGTCGCGGCGGAGGTGATGGTGATGCCGCGCTCGCGCTCCTGCTCCATCCAGTCCATGACGGTGGTGCCCTCATGGACCTCGCCGATCTTGTGGGTGACGCCCGTGTAGAAGAGGATGCGCTCGGTCGCAGTGGTCTTGCCGGCATCGATGTGAGCCATGATGCCGAAGTTGCGATAGCGCTCGAGGGGACTGTTGCGGGGCATCGTCTCTTTCCTCTTCCTCTGAAACCGATTCCTTCGAGCGTGCGCAGCACCGGGCCGCACCTC
>DASSQM010000305.1:0-3627 GCA_035702465.1 Anaeromyxobacter sp.
TCGGCGACGTCCGCCTGCGCGAGCGCGCTCGCCGCGTCCTGCTCGGTGGCCTCGAGGCGCGCCGACAGCTCGCGCACGCGGTCGCCGAGCTCCCGGACCTCGTCGCCGAGCTCGCGGATCCGCCGCACGGCGAGCGCGGCCATCGCGACGACGAGCGCGACGGCGAGGGCTGCGGTGAGCTCGGACACGACGCCCATGCTACGCGCCCCAGTCGGGGCGTTCAAGACGCTTCGCGCCAGCCTGGGCGCGCGAATGCTTGTGCCTCGGTGGGGGCTGAACGATGCTCGGCGCCCGCCCCATGCCCCGACCGAACGTGACGCTCGCGGTGAAGAGGCTCGTCCGCGACATCGCCGTCCGGATCCCCGAGCTCGGCCACGTTCGCGCGTCGCGCGTGCTCGTCGTCGCGGGCGAGGCGAGGCGAGCGTCGCGCGCCACCATCCGCCCCGCGCACTACGGCGAGACGCACGGCCGAAAGGGCGCGGGCGCGCGCCGCAAGCCTCTCATCCGCATCAAGGGGCGCAAGATCCTCTACGTGATCACGCTCCGGCCGCTGTGGTTCCTGCGCTCGACGCCGCGGGATCGGATCGCCACCATCGTCCACGAGCTCTACCACGCGTCGACGCGGTTCGACGGTACGCTCCACCGCGGCCGGCGGCACTCCAGGCTGCCGCCGGAGCTGTACGACGGCCGCGTGCGGGACATCGTCCAGCGGTACGTCGCGGCGGCGCCGCCCGACATCTTGCAGCCGTTCGAGACCAACGGGCTCGTCCGCGCCCGCATGTGGCTCGAGCGCCCCGCCGCGTCCTATCGCGAGGGCGACTACCGCGGGCGCCGCGTGTACACCGAGGCGCAGACGTTCACGGGCGTCGTGCAGATGGTGACGCGCCGCGGGCTGTGATGCGGCGACCGCCCGTCGGCGATGCGCTGTCAGCCTGCGGATGCGCCGAGGGCCGGAGGCTGACTCCCGAGGGCTGTCAGGGCGCGGCGTCCGCGCCCGCCGCGCGCTCGTGCAAGCTCTCGCCGCTCGCGTCGATCGTGACGACGGCGGGGAAGTCCCTCACCTCGACGTCCCAGATCGCCTCGGTCACGCCGAGCTCGTCGAGGAGGTGCACGCCGCGGACGCGGACCACGCGGCGCGCGAGCGTCACGGCGAGGCCGCCGACGGCGTGGAGGTAGACCGCGCCGTGCTCCTTCAGGGCGGCGCGCGTGCGCGGGCCCATGCCGCCCTTTCCGATGACGGCGCGGAGGCCGTACCGGGCGACCACCTCGGCCTCGTACGGCTCCATCCGGGCGGAAGACGAGGGCCCGGCCGCCACGAAGCGCCACTCCTTCGTCGCGGGGTCCTGCGCGACCACCGGCCCGCAATGGTACACGGCGCTTCCCTCGAGGAGCGCCTTCAGCGCCGGGTCCACGGCGCGGGCGAGGTGGCGGTGGGCGGCCTCGCGGGCGGTGACGATCCGCCCCGAGACGAGCACGTCCTCGCCGGCGCGCAGGGTGCGGATGGTCTCGATGTCGACGGGCAGCGTGAGGGTTCTCGCCATCGGGCTCCGTTCGAGGACTGGGTCGGGAGTTGCTTGCCTCCGGCGGGGCGGGCGGTCCATCTCCGGGCGGGTATCCATCGGCGCACGGCGGAGAGGCCGTCGAGCACAAGGTTGCGATCCCCGGACGCAGCGTCGACTGCCCGCCGATGCCATCCGCGACGTGCGGTGCCCTCCGATATCGCCGCCGCCCGGGGCGCGAGGTGATATCGGTGGCGCGCCCATGCTGCGCGAGCTCCGCCTGCCCGCCGACGCCCAGGGCCGCCTCGATCGCGCCCTCGCGGACGCGCTCGGCGTCGGCCGCGCCGCGGTGAAGCGCGCGTTCCAGCTCGGGGACGTGCGCGTGGAGGGTCGCCGCGCCCGCGCGAGCGACCCGGCGACCCCGGGCAGCCTCGTCTCCGTGCAGATCGAGGAGCCCGCGGGCGCGCCTTCACCGGAGCCGGAGGCGCCGCTCGCGATCCTCGCGGTGAGCGCGCGCGCGGTGGTGGTCGACAAGCCGGCCGGCGTCGCCGTCCATCCGCTCGCGCCGGGCGAGGGCGGCACGCTCGCGAACGCGGTGGTGGCGCGGTTCCCGGAGTGCGCGCAGGCCTCCCCCGATCCGCGCGAGGGCGGGGCGGTGCAGCGGCTGGACGTGGGGACGAGCGGTTGCCTCGCGTTCGCGCGCGACCGCGAGGCGTGGGAGGCGATCCACGCGGCGCTCCGCGAGCAGCGCGTGGAGAAGGTCTACCTCGCGCTCGTCCACGGCCGCGTCGCCGCGGGCGGCGTGATCTCGGCGCCCCTCGCGCAGCGCGGCGGGCGCTCCCTCGCGGCCCCCGACGCCGAGGCCGAGGCGCGCCTCGTCGCGAAGGGCCTTCGCCCGAGGCCGGCCGAGACGCGCTACGAGGTGGAGCGGAGGTTCGAGCGGCACACGCTGCTGCGCGTCCGGATCCTGACGGGTGTGATGCACCAGATCCGCGCGCACCTCGCGCTCGTCGGACATCCGGTGGCGGGCGACGCGCTGTACGGCGGCGAGGCGGCGGCGATGGCGGGGCTCGACCGGATCTTCTTGCACGCCGCGCGCCTTGCGTTCGATCTGCCGGCAGGCGAGCGCGTGGAGGCGGAGAGCCCGCTGCCGGCCGAGCTTGCTTCGTTTCTCGGACGCATCGCGTGACACCCGTCCCGGACGTACCCGACGGGGTCCTCGACGCGAAGCGGCGGAAATGGGCCGAGGATCGTGCCTTGACACACATCCAGCCACCGCGTAGCTAGTTGCCACTGATTCGAATGTCGACCGTCGTCCAGCCATCGACGTTTGGCGTCGGATCTCTACGGCCCACGGCCGCGGGGTGCGCCGTTCACTTCTGGTGTTCGTCACTCTCCGTGTCCGTCAGCAGTCTCAGCAGTGAGCTCAACCAGAGGAGTTGGCCATGCTTCGACGTGAGGTGCTGAGCCTGGCAACAGCGCTCGTCTCGCTACTGCCCGGGCTAGCGATCGCCCAGGACAACACGACACCGCCGCCGGCGCCTCCGCCTGCGGCCGAACCCGCGGCCCCGGTATCCGCTCCGCCCGCGGCGGCGGACCAGGGGAAGAACGAGAAGACCGAGGAGATCACCGTCACCGGCACGCGCATCCGCCGGAAGGACCTCACCACCCCCGCGCCCGTCACCGTCATCAGCCGCGAGCAGATCCAGTCGAGCGGCAGCGTGTCGATCGGCCAGTACCTGCAGTCGATGCCCGAGCAGGGCGGCGCCCTGAACGCGCAGTTCAACAACGGCGGCGACGGCTCGACGCAGATCAGCCTGCGCAACCTCGGCTCGAACCGGACCCTCGTGCTCGTGAACGGCCACCGCATCACGGGCTTCTACCAGGCGGGCGCCGGCGCCGGCGTCCTCGCGGTCGACCTCAACTCGATCCCGACGGCGGCGGTCGAGCGCGTCGAGGTGCTGAAGGACGGCGCCTCCGCGGTGTACGGCTCCGACGCGATCGCGGGCGTGGTGAACGTCATCCTGCGCAAGGGGTACAGCGGCGCCACCGCGCAGGCGTACACCGGGACCTCGGCGCGCGGCGACGGCACCACGTACGACCTCAACGTCACCGCGGGCTCCACCGG
>DASSQM010000306.1:0-2120 GCA_035702465.1 Anaeromyxobacter sp.
GGCGCGAGCGCGGGGACGAGGTCGTGACCGCGCGCGTCCACGACGAGCGCGGTCGCCCGCGGGGCGCCGCCGGGGTGCGCCGGCGGCGGGGCCGCGGCCGTGCCCGCGGCGTGCGGCCCGGGACGCGGCAGGAGCGCGTCCGAGAGCGCGCCCTCGAGCGGCACCTCGACGTCCAGCTCGACGCCGCCGTCCGAGAAGTAGCGCGGCTTCCCGACGACCTGGAACCCGCGCACGAGCGCCTCCACCGTGCCGACGAGCGCCGCATCCGACTGGAGCGCGCCGCCCACGGTGCGACCGGACTCGAGCTGCACGCCCTCGAGCGTCTCCATGCAGCTCCGCAGCGCGTCGAGCTTCGCCGCGCGCTCCGCGCCGATGCGCGCCACCGCGGGATTGCCGCCCGCGTCGCGCAGGTTCGCGGCCCCGCTGCCCGTGCACCGCACCACGCGGCGCTGCCAGTCGACGGAGCCGGGCGCGGCGCGCGCCGCGGGCGCGGCGGCGAGGCCGGCCGCGGCGGCGACGAGGGCGAGGGCGACGCGCATGGGTTCCTCCGCTCCTTCGGAGCGTCCAGACGCGCCGGACGCACCGAAATTCTACCATCCACGCCGAGCAGGTTATCCGGGCGCCGCGGAGGCCGGCTGTGACGCACGTCACCGTCCGTGATCGAGCCGTGGCCCGGCCCGGCGGAGCGCGTGCCTACCTCCGCCTACCAGCGATCGCGCAGCCGGCGCAGCGCGACGAACACCTCCTCGTCGCTCGCGCGCGGGTCGAGCCCCGCGCGCCGCGCCACCTCGGCGTGCACGCCGGCGTCGCCGACGCGGAGGAACGGGTTCGCCCGCCGCTCGTCCCCGAGCGTCGGCGCGCGCGGCTCCTCGCCGGCGGCGTGCGCGGCGCGCGCCGCGTCGAGGCGGCGGCGCGCCGCGTCGTTGGCGGGCTCGAGGTCGAGCACGAACGGGAAGTTCGCCTCCGCGTAGTCGTGGCCGGGGTGCACCTCGAGGCCGTCGGGGAGCCGCGAGACGACGGCGAGGAAGCTCCGCGCCAGCCGCGCGGGATCGCCGCCGTGCCGGCAGTTGCCCGACCCGCCCCAGAACAGCGTGTCGCCGGTGAGCAGGCGCCCCTCCCACTCGAGGAGCACCGAGCCCGGCGTGTGCCCCGGCGCCTCGTGCACGACGACGCGGAGCGCCCCCTCGACGATCTCGCGCCTGCCGGCGAGGTCCTCGTCCGGCGCGAACCAGGCGCGGTCCGCGCCGTGGCCCAGCACGCGCGCGCCGATGCGCTCGCGGAGCACCGCCGAGCCGCCGCTGTGATCTCCGTGGCCGTGCGTGTGGACGATGACGCGCGGGTGGACGCCGTGCGCCGCGGCCATGCCGAGCGCGACGATCGGATCGCCCGGGTCGACGAGCGCCGCGTCGCCACCCGCCGCGAGCAGGTACGCGTAGTTGTCCTTGCCGTAGCGGCGCCGGTCGAAGATCACCGCCGTCATGTCGCGGCGTCCTTCGGGTAGTGCGTGAGCCCGATCCGGTTCCCCTCGGGATCGAGGAAGTAGATCGTCCAGCGCGTGCGGTGCACGACGGCGACGCCGGCCGCGCGCAGCCGGTCCTCCCACGCCGCCCGCTCGGAGGCGTCGATGCGCAACGCCACGAGGTGGAGCCCCGCCTTGCCGTCGCGCCAGGGGCGCGGCTCGGGCGCCTCGTCGGCGCGCTCGAGCGCGAGGAACCCCTCCCCGCCGCCGTCCACGGCGAGCCACACGCTGCGGTCGCCGCCGCCCTCTCGCGGCCAGCGGCGCAGCACGGCCAGGCCGAGGACGTCGCCGTAGAACCGTTCGCACCGCGCCAGGTCGGCGCACTGGATCGCGACGTGGTGGAACGCGAGCGGCACCGCCGGGAAGCGTAGCGCCGGGGCCCGGTGCGCGCCAAGCGCTCGCCGCCACCGCGCTCGGGGCGGACGCGTCGGCGCGCCCCGGCTCGCGTGGTACATTCCGCGCCATCGTGCCGTCGCCCGCAACCGGCAGGCGCCTGCTCCTCGTCGGCGAGGATGCCGAGCTCGCGACGCTCGTCGCGCTCGCCGCCGCGCGCCTCGGGGCGGAGATCGTCGCCGTCGCGTCCGGCCGCGCGGCCCTCGAC
>DASSQM010000307.1:0-2022 GCA_035702465.1 Anaeromyxobacter sp.
CGACACGGTCAAGCAGGCGGAGACCTTCGCGGCCGTGCGGGAGGAGTGGTCCATCCCGCGGGTCGAGAACCTGCGGCTGCGCGACTTCCCGACGCTCCGGCACGTGATCGGGTTCGTGCGGACGCACAGGCCGGACCTCGCGGCCGCCGCAGCCCCGGGGGCGGCCCCGACCCCGACCCCGACGCCGACCCCGACGCCGACCCCGACCTCGACCTCGACCTCGACCGCGACCTCGACCTCGACCTCGACCGCGACCGATGTAGGTGATTCGCGCCGGCGCTCGCCTGGACCGACCTCGGCTTCCTGATAGCATCGACCTCGCAACCCGCCGGGCGGCACGGCCGCCACGCCCAGGAGGAACCATGAGGAAGTCGATCCTGACCGCGGCAGCGCTCGCCCTGCTCGTCGGACCCGCCGCAGCGCGCGCCGGCGCGCTCATCGAGGTCTCCGCCGGCAGCGGCTTCAGGTACGACCCGTCTCCCACCGAGCGGACCCCGACGAACCTCATGATCGCGCCGGGCTACAGCGTCGCCGGCATGCTGAAGCTCGAGCTCGGGCTCGTCGGCAACCTCGGCGACGTGAAGGGCTCGAAGTTCGACCTCGACCTGCGGCCGATGCTGGTCCTCTCGCCCCCGGTGATCCCGGTCTACCTCCGCGCGATCTTCGCCGTCACGAACCTCACGGACGGTCCGCGGAAGATCCAGTACGGCGGCGCGCTCGGCACGTCGTTCGGCGCGCTCGGCTTCGGCGCGTTCCTCGAGGCGGGCCTCGTCCCGCGCGTCGTCGAGATCGTCGACGCGACGGGCGCGAAGTCCGACAAGACGTTCTGGCTCGCCGAGGGCCGCCTCGGCGTCTACTGGGACTGAGCGGCCGCGGTCGCCGTCGCCGTCCGCTCCCGCCAGCCGCCGCCCAGCGCCCGGTAGAGATCGACGAGGTTCGCGAGGCGCGCGAGCCGCGACTGGATGAGCCCGAGCTGCGCGGCGAAGAGGTCGCGCTGCGCGGTGAGGACGACGAGGTAGCTGTCGATGCCCTTCCGGTAGCGGAGGTCCGACAGCTCGTAGCGGCGCTGCTCGGCGCGCACGCGCGCCTCCTGCGCCTCGAGCTGCACCTCGAGCGCGTCGCGCGACGCGAGCGCGTCCGACACCTCGCGGAACGCGCCCTGGATCGCGCGCTCGTAGCGGGCGACCTCGATCGACTTGCGCACCTCGGCGACGTCGAGGCTCGCGCGCAACGCGCCGCCCTGGAAGATGGGGAGGTTGATGCGCGGCGTGAAGCTCCAGGCGTCCTGCCCGGGGTCGAACAGCCTCGACAGGTCCGAGCTGGACTTGCCGCCGAACGCGGTGAGCGTGATGGACGGGAAGAAGGCCGCCCGCGCCGCGCCGATGCTCGCGTTCGCGGCGAGGAGGCCGTGCTCCGCCGCGAGGACGTCGGGCCGCCGCGCCAGGACCTCCGAGGAGATGCCCGCGGGCAGGTCGGCCACGATGGGCTGCGCGTCGAGCGGCTTCGGCGGCGGGATCCCCGGCGGGATCGGCGCGCCCACGAGGAGGACGAGCGCGTCCTCGGCCTGCGCGCGCTGCTGGCTCGCCGCGGAGAGGTTGAAGCGCGCGGTGAGGACCTGCGACTCGGCGGTGCGCAGGTCGAGCTCGTTCGTGCGGCCGGCCTGGTACGTCCGCTGCGTGAGCGCGTAGGAGGCCTCGAGCGCCTCGAGCGTGCTCTTCGCGAGCGTCACCTGGTCCTCGAGCGAGCGGACGGCGAGGTACTGCGTCGCGACCGCCGCGACGAGCGAGAGCTGCGCGCTCCGCCGCGCCTCCTCGGTCTGGAAGTACTCCTGCAGCGCCGCGGCCGAGAGGCTGCGCACGCGCCCGAAGAGGTCGAGCTCGAACGCGGTGACCGCGCCGCCGACCGAGTACGACCGCGTCGTGATCGCCTTGCCGGGGGTGACGGGGTCCTGGTCGCCCGGGACGCGCTGGACGTTCGCGCTCCCCGTGGCGGAGACCGCCGGCAAGAGCTCCGCGCGCTGGA
>DASSQM010000308.1:0-15986 GCA_035702465.1 Anaeromyxobacter sp.
TCGCCGCAGGAGATCGCGGCGGGCCTCGCGGCGTTCCGCGGCGTGAAGCGGCGCCAGGAGGTCCGCGGCACGGCGGGCGGCGTCACCGTCGTCGACGACTTCGCGCATCACCCTCGCGCGGTCGAGAAGACGCTGGCCGCGATCCAGGGCACGCATCCGGGCGCGCGGCTCCTCGCGGCGTTCGAGCCGCGCTCGAACACGAGCCGTCGGAACCTGCACCAGCGCGAGTACGCGGCGGCGTCCACCTGGGGGACCGCGGCGGAGGTCTTCCTGCTCCGACCCGCGCCCACCGACCGCGTCCCCGAGAGCGAGCGGCTCGATCTCGAGGCGGTCACCCGCGAGCTCTCCGCCTCCGGAAAGCCCGCGCGCGCGTTCGCCACGGTGGACGAGATGGTCCCTGCCGTCGTCGCCGCCTCGCGGCCCGGCGACGTCGTCGTCGCGATGTCGAACGGCGCGTTCGGCGGGATCTGGGGGAAGCTGCTCGAGGCGCTGGCCGCGCGCTAGCGTGCGGCGGCGCGGACCGCCCCCACCACGAGGACGGCGCCGAGCGTCACGAGCAGGACGGCGCCGGCCATCGCGGCGGCCCCGCGCCAGGGCCGCAGCCGCCAAGCGAAGCGCCGCTCCGGCCGGCGGCGGAAGCGCGGCAGCGCCACGAACTCGCGCCAGGCGTCGGCGCGGACCCGCTCCGCGCCCGCGACGTCGCCCAGGGCCGCGAGCGCGCGCACGAGCAGCCAGCGCCCCTCCACCGTGCCGGGGCGCGCCTCGACGAGGCGCTCGAGCGCCTCGCGCGCGCCGGCGGGGTCACCGCGCGCGAGCCGCATCCGGCCGAGCTCGAGGTCGATCTCGCCGAGGCGGAAGCCCGGCTCGAGGTCGCGCGCGAACGCGAACGCGCGCTCGGCACGCTCGTGCGCTCCGCAGCGGGCGAGGGCGGCGCCGAGCAGGAACGACGTGTGGACGTCCTCGTCGCCCGCCTCGACGTTGCGGAGCACCAGCTCGGCGGCCTCGGCCGGCCGCCGCCGGAGCAGCAGATCCGCGAGCTCGAGCCGCGCCCTGCGGTCGTTCGGGTTCACGCCGAGCGCGGCGCGCAGCTGGCCGACCCGCCGCCACCGCAGGAACGCCCGGACCGGCTCGGGCAGGAGCCCCAGGGTGACGCGGTCGGCGGTCCAGAGGACCGCGAGCGCGAGGAGGAGCGCCACGAGCGGATTGCCCGTCACGATCGAGAGGAACAGGAAGAGCAGCCAGGAAGGGGTCATGACCCTGCCGCAGTCGACCACGCGTGCGCGCCGCCGTCGAGCGGAGCGCGGCCGTGCCGGAGCGTGGGATGCGGGAGCACATCCGATCCGGGCGCTCTCCACGCGGTTGCGGGCGCTTCGACTTCGACGTGCTGGAGCGGCAAGCGCGTCTTCCGGTGCGCCACGGAAGCACCGCCGTTACTCACCTGCCGTGCCAGGAGCTCCCACTCCGCCCTCTCTCGGCCTCCGACACGCGGCGCTGCGCGTGCGGGACCTTCCCGCGGCCGAGCGGTTCTTCGTGCAGGTGCTCGGCTACGCGGTCGAGTGGCGGCCCGATCCCGAGAACGTCTACCTCACGCGCGACGGCGACAACGTCGCGCTGCACCGGGCGGAGGCGCCGGCCGGCGCGGGCCTCCTCGACCACCTCGGGCTGTTCGTACCGTGCGCCGAGGACGTGGACGCTTGGGAGCACCACCTCGACGCCGCCGGGGCGAAGCTCGTCGCGAGGCCACGCAATCACCGGGACGGCACGCGCTCGCTGTACCTCGAGGGCCCGGAGGGGCTGGTGGTGCAGATCATTCACCACCCGTGAGGCGCCGGCGCGCTGTGAGGCGTAGCCGGTAAGGACCGGCCGGGCACATTTCGCTTCTCTTCGCGAAATGTGCCTCGGCCGAATATCGAATTCCGGCTAGCGGTGGCACGCCACGCAGACCGAGTTCTTCGACCTGTCGTCGGTCTTGTGCTTCGTGATGAACGACTGCGGGTGCGGGCCGTTCGGGCCCCGATCGGCGATGCCGCCGACCTGGTGGCAGCCGACGCACGTGGCCTGCGCGCCCTGGTCGTGGCACGCGGCGCAGTTCGTGATGTCGCGGCGGCCGGCCTGTGCGTGACCGGGCAGCGCGCCCGGCGTCGCCGCCAGCGCCCAGTTCGTCGCGTCGTGCGACTGCGGCTTCCGGAAGTCGGGCACGAACTTCGAGAAGCCCTCCTGCTGGTGGCACGACTCGCAGAAGCCCGACCCGTGGCACTTGCGGCACGAGGACGGGTTCGCGGCCTGGTCGATCATGTGGCGCGACACGTAGTCGCCGCGGTGGATGAACGTGCGGTCCACGCGCTCCGGGTAGGTGATCGACGGCCGGTTCGGCGTCGTCGTCGGCGAGTGGCACTCCGCGCAGAACGTCTGGTCGTGGCAGGCGGCGCAGCTCTCGCCCTGCTCGCGCGCGAGGGCGGCGTGCGTGTGGAGCCAGTCGCCCACGTGCGCGAACGCGCTCACGGGCTTCTGGTAGCCCTTGAGGTCCGTGTGGCACGGCATGCACCTCGCCTGCGCGAAGTCCTGCTGGTGGTTGTGGCAGGAGGTGCACGCGGCCATCGCGGGCCACTGGTACGAGGTGGCGCCCGCCTCGGGCTGCTGCGCGTGGCAGCGCTTGCAGTCGCCGTTCACGCGCGGCAGGTGCGCGGCGTGGTCGAACGTGAGGCGGAACGGCGTGATGCGCTTCGGGATGGTGATCTTCGGATCCGTGTCGTGGCAGTCCTTGCAGGCCGCCTGCTTCGACGGGTTCTTCGGCAGCGCCGCGTGGCGGACGTTCGCCTCGAGCTTCTTCGCCTGCGTCATCTGATGGCAGTTCGTGCAGGCGACGTCGGCGTCGACGTGGGTCGAGTGCGGGAAGACGTACTTCTGCTCCTGGTAGGAGGGGGTCTCCGTCGCGAGCTTGGCGCGGCAGGCGATGGCGCCCGCGGCGGCCGCGAGGAGGACGGCGAGCCTCGCATTCATCACCGCACCTCCGACCGGATCGTATAGGACTGGTTGTAGACGAGCTTTGCCATGACGTCGTAGGTCTGCTCGAAGAAGGGCGTCACGCCGGCGCGCCCCGAGACGACGGCGCTGAACCCGCGCGCCAGCTCGATGCCGCCGGTGAGGGCCCCGGTGATCGCCAGCTTCTCGTCGTTCACCTTCTCGCGGAAGAAGTTCGCGAGCACGTCGGCGGCTGCGAAGAAGCGGCCCATCTGGTGCCGCCCGAACACGCGGCCCGCCACGTAGCCGTTCTCGAGCGCGCGGAGATAGAGCACCTCCGCGCCGGCCGAGTCGCGGGCACGCTCCCACTCGATGCGCGCCTCGCCCTCGTGGCCGAGGTACTTCGCGTCGCCCTGGTTCCGCCCCGGCTCGACGTCGACGTGCCAGGCCGCGCCGAGCTGGAGGCCGTGCGCGAGCCGGTAGTACGCCCCGGCGCCGAAGACGTTGCGCTCCTCGGACGTGAACACGGAGAGGATCGAGTTGCGCGCGAGGAGGAGGTCGGGCGCGAGGTGCCGCGCGTCCGCCTCGAGGCGCAGCGCGCGGGTGGCGGACCAGCTCGCGCGGCCGCCGAACTCGGACCAGCGGTCGTCGTACAGGCTGTACGCGGCGAAGCCGGTCAGCGTGAGATCGCGCCAGGGCTGCAGGCGCGCGTCTCCGGCGACCTCCTGGCGCACCGGGTCCTTGTGGTCCTGCACGACGTTCGCGGACACCCCGAGGTCGATGCCGCGGCCCGGCAGCCCGGGGAGGCCGTACGACCACGCCGCGCGGCCGCCGTAGGCGAGATCGCCGCCCGCCGGGTTCCAGTTGTAGATGGCGCGGTGGGAGGTGAAGCGCTGGCTCACGGGCGAGCCGACGTACGCGGAGAGCCGGACGCCGAGCGGGAGGACGGCGATGGCCTCGCCGCCGTCGAGCTGGATCATGCGCGCGGCGCCCGTCATCACGTGCTCGCGTCCGATCCGGAGCGTGAGGCGGCGGTCGAGGAGCCTGCCCTGCAGGTACCCCGTCATCACGTCGCCGGTCAGGTTCGAGTTCGTCCCGTTGTCCCAGCGGCGATCCGCGATGTCGTACGAGCCCCACGTCGAGAGGACGATCGAGAGGTCGTCGACGAGCGGGTTCGTCACGTTGCGCGCGGTGATCGAGAGGATCTCGAACGCGGGCGCGACGGTGTCGAGCTCGGGCTTCTGGCCGGCTGCGCCGTTCCGCGTCTCCTGGCCGGCGCGGATCATCGTGGTGGAGGTGACGTCGACGGTGTCCGCCCGCGCGATCGAGCCGGCGAGCGGCGCCAGGGCGAGGATTGCGGCGAGCCGTTTCACGAGATGCATCAGGTCCTCCCGCGAGTGCGGGCGCGAAGATCGCACAGGCGATCGCGTTCCTTCTTGAGCCCGATCAGGTATGACACCGGAACGCCTCGACCCGACTACAATGTCGCGATGCGACGACTCGCCGCCGCCGCCGCACTCCTCGCCGCCGCCGCCTGCGCCTCCACTCGCCCGTCGACGAAGCCGTCCGCCGTCGTCGGGAAGCCCGTGACGGTCCGCGCCGCCGACCTCGACGGCCGCGAGCACGACGTGCGCGCGGACGACGGAAAGGTTCGCGTGGTCGACTTCTGGGCGACCTGGTGCGACCCGTGCCGCGACCAGCTCCCGTTCCTCGATCGGATGAGCGCGAAGTACGCCGAGCGCGGGCTCACCGTGTACGGCGTGTCCTTCGACGAGGACCGCGGCGCGCTGGAGCGCTACCTCGGCGAGATGCACCCGTCGTTCACGGTGTTGTGGGACAAGGGAGGCGCCGTCCTCGCCGATCCGCTCGAGGTGACGCGCCTGCCGACCACGCTCTTCGTGGACCGCAAGGGCCTGGTGCGCGAGGTGCACCTCGGCTTCGAGAAGGGCGAGGAGCGGGACCTCGAGGCGCTCCTCCAGCGCCTCCTCGCGGAGTGAAGTCTAGGCGATCTCGAACTTCACCCGGTCGCGCTCGCGCTCGACCTCGGCGCGGTCGAGCGGCGGCCCGTGGAGCCGGAACGCCATCTCGTCGGACTCCCACGCGTACGGCGCGCCGTCCATCCGGATCCGGCCCTCGTCGATCGCGACGGTCGCCTCGAGGAGAGGGAGGCCGGCGAGGGCGCGCACGAGCGCCTCGAACCGGCCCTGGCGCGGGGCGGCGACGAACGAGAACTCGTGCCGGGCGGCGTAGGCGACGTGGTAGTGGGCCGGCCGGAACGCGACGCCGGCGAGGCCGAGGCGCACGGCGATGCGGGCGAGCATCGTGCCCACCTCGCGGGCGAGGCCGAGCCCCGGGACGTCCTGGCCCGGCAGCCGCGGCCGCTTGTCCGAGAACTGGGCCCGCGGGTTCCGCAGCGAGAGCCAGTGGATGTAGAGCATCTCGGCGCCGGCCACCGGCCGCTTCTCGAGGATGACCTCGATGAGGACGTGCTCCTCGCCGCCGGACTGCCCGAGGACGCGGACGCGCTCGCCCGTACCGGACCGGTCGAACGCGACGCGGAACTGGCGGAACCCGAGGCGCTCCAGGTGATCGAACGTGCCGAGCCGGTAGAGCGCGTGCTCGAGGCCCGCGGCCGTGTAGAAGCCGAGCAGGAGGCGCTGGCGGCGGGGCCGCAGCCCGAGCGCCTCGTCGAGCTCCTCCGCGGTGAGCTCGCCGCTCTCCGTGAGGTCCGTCGGCGAGAGCCGGGCCGACACCCGCGCGAACCGCGCCTGGAGCGGGTCGTAGCGGGCGGGGATGGGATCCGGCGAGCGCGACGCCAGCGCCATGCCCGTGCCGGCGAGCACGCGCCACGCGTTCGCGGAGTACCCGCCGCCCGGGAGCCACACGGACGGGACGCCGGCGAGCGCGCTCCCCACCACGAGATCGCGGATGCGCGCGCCGCGGAGCGAGAGGCCGAGCTGCCCGAAGCGATCCCCCGCGAGGACGTCGCCGCCGGCGATGACGAACGCGAGCGAGGGCCGCGGCATGCGATCGAGGAGGGCGGAGAGCGCGTCGAGGTAGGCGGCGTCGCCGGTCCGGGGCGGCAGGACCGTCTCGTCGACCCGCTCGAGCGGCCCCCAGTCCGACCCGGAGAGCGAGCCGACCCACGCGTGCGGATCGCGGGCGAGGCACGCGCCGAGCCCGTCGGGCGGGTGGGCGTCGAGGTCGAGGACGGCGACCTGCCCGCGGAAGCCCTCCGCCCGGAGCGTCGCGACGGCGACCGCGATGTCGTTCACCGGGCAGAAGCCGCCCGCCACCCCGGGGCCGGCGTGGTGGAAGCCTCCGAGCAGGTTCAGCGCGGGGGCGCGGGTGCGGAGCGACGTGCGCGCCGCGCCGAGCGTGCCGCCGCAGGCGAGCCGCACCGTGGTCATCACCTCGTCGACGGGGACGTCGGACGGGTCGACCGCGAAGATGCGCGCGAGCTCCGACGGATTGCCGAGCGACTCGAGCAGCTCCGCCGTGTGGACGCGCGCGAGGTTCTCGTAGGAGATGCGGTGCGGCGTGCGGAAGGCGCGCTTCGGCGCGGCGCCGCACTCGCGCAGCCACCACGCCGCGAAGTCCGCCCGGCGCGGCTCCATCCCCACCGCGCCCTCGATGGACGAGAGCGGCAGCCGGTACCGCGGGTCGTACCAGACCGACACCTCGCGCCGGTGCAGCCAGGCGCCGGCCCGCAGGAGGAGCGTCCCGAGCACGCGCGCGCCGCTCCCCCGGCGCTACCCGTGCGGCGGCGGTGCGAGCGGCGGCTCGCCGCGGCTCTTCGGCACCTCGTCGTGGAGCCTCGGGGCACGCGTCGCCGCGTACCACCCGAAGGCGGTCTCGACCGCGATCCACGCGATGGCGAGCCACGCCGCGCGGATCATGAGCGCGAGCGCGTCCGAGCACCGGGCGTACTGCTCGTCGAACGTCCTCGCGACGTTCGTCCACCACGGCATCGCACGAGCCGTGTAGCCGATGATGAAGACGAGGAACAGCGTCCGCACGACCGCGAGGACCTTGCGCATGGGGCAGAGTCTACGCAGGTCCTCACGGGAACGTCACGATTCCGTGTCGCACCGCCGATGCCGTGTCTTGGACGGCCACGACCCGCTTCACCGCTCCCGCCGTGAAGAACGCGAAGGATGCCGACGTGGGCGCGGATCGCTATTCTCTCCGCGGCGCGACGGCGCGGACGGAGGTCGAGTGGCGGAGGCGAAGGAGCTGCTGGAGGGGTGCGCGGAGGCGGCGCGGCGCGGCGGGGCCGTGCTCCGCGCGAAATGGGGCCAGGTCCGCACCATCGAGATGAAGGGCGGCATCGATCTCGTCACGGACGCCGACCGCGCGAGCGAGGCGGCGCTGCTCGAGTTCCTCCGCGGACGGTTCCCCGGTGCCCACGTCCTCGCGGAGGAGTCCGGCGCGAGCGGCGCGGGCGCCGGCGGCCTGCGCTTCTACGTCGACCCGCTCGACGGCACGACGAACTACGCCCACGGCGTGCCGCACTTCGCGGTGAACGTCGCCGTCGCGGACGCGCAGGGCCTCGCGGCCGGGGCGACGTACGACCCGCTCCGCGACGAGCTCTTCACGGCGGCGCGGGGGGAGGGCGCCTTCCTCGGCGGCGACCGGCTCCGCCACTCCGGCCGCACGCTGCTCGTGGGATCGCTGCTCGTCACGGGCTTCCCGTACGACGTCCACCAGAAGTACGAGTACCCGCTCGCGCTGTTCGGCGCGTTCATCCGCAAGGCGCGCGCGGTCCGCAGGTTCGGCAGCGCGGCGCTCGACCTCGCCTACGTCGCGTGCGGCCGGTTCGACGGATTCTGGGAGCTCGGGCTCAAGCCGTGGGACGTCGCGCCCGGGATCCTGCTCGCTCGCGAGGCCGGCGCGATCGTCACGGACATGTCGGGCGGCGGGGGCATGCTCGAGTCGGGCGACATCGTCGCGGCGACGCCGGCGCTGCTCGCGCCCATGCTCGACGTCATCGCGTCGGTTCGGCCGCCGGCGCCGTAGGCGCGGGCTCCTCCGGCGGCGTCGCGCCGGTCGGCGCGGGTGCGCTTGCCGCGGCCTCGCGCGTGCGCCGCGGCGGCGCCGTCCCGGCGGCGAAGTCGATCTCGAGGAGCGACTCCGGGTCCACGTAGAGCCCCCCCACGCGCGCGCTCCAGTGGAGGTGCGGGCCCGTCGCCCGGCCCGTCGCGCCGAGGAGACCGATGCGCTGCCCTCTCTTCACCTGCGCGCCCGGCCGCACGTCCACGCGGTCGAGGTGGAAATAGAGGGTGAACACGCCCGCGCCGTGCCAGAGCACCACCGTCTTCCCGGAGTAGTACGCGTTCCGCGCGAGCACGACCTCGCCGTCGGCGGCGGCCGCGATCGGCGCACCGCGCGGCCCGGTGAGATCGACGCCGTAGTGGACGGACTCCTTCTTCCCGTTCAGGACCCGCTGGTCGCCGAACCGGCCCGTGACCCGCGACGCGCGGGGCCAGGCGAAGCCCGAGAGGAAGCGGGGCGCCGCGGGCGGCTGGTCCCACGCGCGATCGAACGCCGCGCGGTCCGCCCGGATGCGGCGGCGCAGCTTCCTGTCGACGGGCTCCTCGACGTACTTCGCCGCGAGCGTGAGGCTCTTCGAGGCGAACCCGGGCGCGACGACGCCGAGCGTCGCCTCCGCGCGCGCGCCGCCCGCCTCGACGGCCGCCGTCGCGGGGCCCGGCGCCGTCTCGACGGGGAGCGCCCCGAGCGCGCGCCACTCCGCGCCCTCGCGCCAGAAGAGCAGCGGCCGCCCGGCCAGCGTGCCCACCGGCGCCTCGCCCGCGCCGGCGACGCGCACGAGCACCGCGTCGCCGGGGCGCGCCTCGGCGGGCGCGACCGACACGGCCGGTCCGGCGGCTGCGAGGAGCGCGAGGAGGAGCGCCGCGGGCATGCGCTATCCGAGCCCGAGCTCCTTCTCGAGCGACTTCACGATCCGGAAATACTCCGACCGCGTGTACTTCACGTTCAGGATGTGGAAGTCCTGCTTCGCGAGCCCGACGCAGCCGAAGCAGTACGAGCACTCGGAGCACGCGCGGCAGAGGACGAGGTAGTTCGAGCGCGTGCAATTCTCGGTCGCGACGCAGTACGCGCACTCGTGGCAGCCGACGCAATCGGTGCAATGCGTGAGGTGCGTCGAGGATCTGCACCCCTTGCAATGGGTACAGTGATGGCACTCGTCACAACCCGTGCAGAACGTGCAGGAGGTGCAGCGGCGGCAGCCCGTGCAGTGTATTGAATTGGAGTTCGCCTCGTCGGAGGCGAAGACGCGCAGGAGGCGCTGAAGCTCGGCGTCGAACTCGCGCCTCGTCATCACCGCTGGGGGCAGCGGTCGGAGGTCCTGGAAGGTGCCCGCCGCGGTGTCGATGAACATGGGGCCGGTGATCCTTCGTGCCGCGGCGGGGGCCGCCACGACGGGCGTACCCGGCCGGCTCTCGTGCCCACCGGAAGCAGCGGACCGCGCAGCGGGGCGGGACGGGGGACGTCGGTTCGAGCCGGCCATCTCCAGGCATCCTGCCCCGGAACCGCCGACAAGTGAAATCCACGCACCCGGCGAACATCGCCCGCGCCGGGAAGCCGGGGGTCCGGAGCACGGGATCCGGCCCGGCCTCATCGAGGGCGACGGCGGCGTGCCGCGGCGCGCCGCGAATGCCTGAAGCCGCGGGGGGAAGAATCGATGACGAAATCCAGTACGGTCGGGGGCGATCCGCGCCCTCTTCGCGATCGCGTGGCGCCGTGGGTGGCGCTCGGAGCGGTCCTCTCCGGGACGGCCCTGCTCGGGTCGATGGTGCACGGCCGGCTCTCCGGCGCCGAGGAGGCGCTCGCGGCCGCGGGGTTCCTCCTCGCGGTCTGCAGCGTCGCGTGGGCGTGGTGGCTGGCGGAGGCGGCGCGGCGCGACGCGATCGCCGCGGGCGACCGCGTCGCCGCCGAGGCGGAGCTCCGGCGGGCCGCCCTTCGGCTCGCGCCGTCGGCCGCGAGCGGGAGGCGCGGGCGGATCCTCGTCATCGAGGGGGAGCCCGGCGTGGGCGAGGCCGTCCATCGCGTGCTCCGCCGGGACGACGACGTGGTCGCGACGGCGAGCGGCCGCGACGCGCTCCGCGCGATCCACTCGGAGACCGACTTCGACGCGGTGCTGTGCGACGTCGGGATGCCGGGGATCACCGGGATCGATCTCTATCGCATGCTCCAGGCCGAGCTCCCCGCCCTGGCGGAGCGCGTCGTCTTCGTGAGCGGCGCCGCATCCGTGGAGGCGAGGGAGTTCCTCTCCGCCATTCCGAACCGCAAGGTCGACAAGCCGCTCGATCCGCGCGCGCTGCGGGCGGCGGTGGGCAGCCTCATGGGCCGCGGCGGCGCTGCGTCCGCGTAGCGGCCTACGCCGGCCGAAGGCGACCGCCCTCGAGCCGCAGCACGCGGGCGACGCCGTGCGGGACCTCGTCGCGGTGGTGCGTCACCGTGACGAGGGCGGCGCCGTCCGCGCACGCGTCCTCCAGCGCGGCGAGCACCCACGCGCGCGAAGGCGGGTCGAGCCCGGCGAGCGGCTCGTCGAGGAGGAGCGCCCCCGGGCGCGGCGCGAGGGCCCGCGCGAGGAGGAGCTTGCGGAGCTCGCCGTAGGAGAGGGTGAGGACGTGCCGCGCCGCGAGGTGCGCGACCCCGAGCCTCGCGATCGCCGCAGCCGCCGCCGCGCGCTCCTCCGCCGTGGGCTCCTCCGCGAGCCCGACGGTGCCGTGGAACCCGGAGAGCACCACCGCCTCGCCCGTCGCGTCGAAGCGGTGCCGCGCCTGGAGCTCCGGCGAGACGAAGCCGATCCGGCCGCGGAGGTCGAACGCGCCGGCGTGCGGCCCGAGCCCGAGCCGCTCGATCCGTCCCGCCGCAGGCTGCTCGTCGCCGGCGAGGAGCCGCAGGAACGTGGACTTCCCCGCCCCGTTCGGCCCCACCACCGCGACGCGCTCGCCGTGCCGGAGCGTGAAGTCGAGGTCGCGGAGGACATCGCGACCCTCGACACGGACGGTGACGTTGCGGGCGACGAAGACGAACGGCGTGCCGCGGTCGCGGTCGCGGTCGGGGTCGGGGTCGGGGTCGGGGTCGCGGTCGCGGTCGACGTCGCGCCCATCCGGCTTGGCGCCCCACCGCCTCCTCCTCTCCACGATCCTTCCCTCCGCGATGACGAGCACCTCCCTCACCTCCGGCAGGATCTCCTCCTCGCGGTGCGTCGCCATCACCACCGCCGTCCCCCCGCGCACGATCTCCGAGACGTTCGCCAGGAACGCCGCCCGCGAGGAGGCGTCGAGCCCCTCGCACGCCTCGTCCAGGAGGAGCAGCTCCGGCGCGGGCGCGAGCGCGCGTGCGAGGAGGACGCGCCTCGCCTCGCCGCGCGACAGCTCCAGGATGGAGCGATCGAGGAGCGGGGCGATCCCGAGCAGGTCGGCGACGTCGCGGATGCGCCTCGCCTGCGCGGGCGTGGCCGCCTCCGGCGAGAACACCGCGTCGTGGAAGCCGGAGCGGATCACGGCCTCCGCCGCGAGGTCCCAGTCGTGCCGCACGTACGCGTCCTGCTGCTCCGGCGCGACGAGCGCGAACCGCTCGCGCGCGCCGATGGGGCTCTCCCACGCGCCGTCGTCGCCGTGGAAGAGCCGCCGGCCGGCGCTCGCCGGGTGCGGCCAGATCTCGCCGCGGAGGAGGCGGAGCAAGGTCGACTTCCCGGAGCCGCTCGGCCCCACGAGGCCGAGCGCCTCGCCCGCGCGGACCTCGAGCGACACGCCGTCGAGGAGCGTCGCGCCGGCCAGGCGGACGTCCACGCGGTCGAGGGTGACGAGCGGCCGGGGCACGCGTGGCATCTTACGGGCGGGCGGGCGCCCGCGCGCACCTACTCGCGCGTGCGCGCGTAGTGGCGCCGGGCCTTCGCCCTGTTGCCGCACACGGACATCGAGCACCAGCGACGCGTATGCGCGCGCGTCGTGTCGAGGAACACCCACGAGCACTCGTGCGTCTCGTGCAGCCCGCAGACGCGGACGCGAGCGAGGTCGCCGCGGGAGGTGAGGAGCTCCGCGGCGGAGGCGGCCACCGGCCAGAGCGGCGCATCCAGCGCGATCGCGGCGTCGTCCCAGCCGAGCGCGATGCCGCCCTCGCAGCACGCGAGGCGGCGGTGCGCGAGCGCGCGGCCGACGAACGACGACACGCGTGCGAGGTCGTCCGCGGGAGGCTCGCGCCGGTCCGCCGCGGCGGAGAGCACGGCGAAGAGCGCCTCGCGCAGCGCGAGCGCGTCGCGGCGGACCGCCTCGGCGTCCGCGGGGCGCCGGCGCGCCTCCGCCGCGAGCCGGCGCGCCTGCGCCGCGTCGACGACGCCGGCCTGCCGCGCAAAGGCGACGAGGTCGGCGTAGCCGTTCAGCCGCTCGCGCGCGTCGCCGCGCCGGTCGCCGGAGACCGTGTTCACGAAGTCCAGGCACAGGCGCCCGCCCGACAGCTCGAACTGGTAGTCGCCCGTCCCGGTGGGGGTCGTCGTCACAACCATCAAAATAGCACTTGACAGGTTAGAACGCCAGGAGCACATTCTAACCACCTAACGCATAGAAGACGGTTAGGCGGAGGAAACGGTCATGGCCCATATCCCGAACGTCGTCGCTCTCCCCTCGCAGCCGCGGCGCGAGCGCTGGCTCGCGCTCCGCGATTTCCTCGGTGGCGCGCTGCTCCTCGCGGCATGGCTGGCGCTCTGGACCGCGACCTGGGCGGCGGTGGCGGGACCGCTCCGCCCGGCCGAGCCGGCCCGGACGGAGGTCGCGGCGGTGACGATTCCATGAGCCGGCGTCAAGACTTGCCGCGGACGGCGCGCCGTGACACACACGCGCCCTCCGATGCTCGACCTCTCGGCGCTCAACCCCGCCCAGCGCGAGGCCGTCACCACCACCGAGGGGCCGCTCCTCGTCCTCGCCGGGGCCGGCTCCGGCAAGACGCGCGTCATCGTCCACCGCATCGGCTGGCTCCTGCAGAAGGGAGCCCGTCCGGAGTCGATCCTCGCCGTCACGTTCACGAACAAGGCGGCCGCCGAGATGCGCGAGCGCGTCACGGGGATCGCGGGCGCCGCGGCCGTGGACGTGACGGTCTCGACGTTCCACGCGTTCGGCCTCTCGCTCCTGAAGGAGGAGCACGAGGCCGCGGGGCTGCCGCGGCGCTTCGCGATCTGCGACGCGGGGGACCAGCTCGCGCTCGTGAAGCGCTGCATGCGGGAGGTGAAGGTCGACGATCGCGCGTTCGACGCGCACCGCGTGCTCGCCCTCGTCTCCCGCGCGAAGAACGAGGGCAAGCGGCGCATCCGCCCGCGGGAGGCCGGCCAGGGCGACGACTACGATCTCGTCGCGAGCGAGGTCCTCCCGCGGTACGAGCGGGCGCTCCGCGCGCAGCGCTCGGTCGACTTCGACGACCTCGTGGCGATGCCCGTGGCGATGCTCTCCCGCGACGAGGCCCTCCGGCGGCGGCTCGCGAAGAGGTACCGGTACGTCCTCGTCGACGAGTACCAGGACACGAACCAGGCGCAGCTCGAGCTCCTGAAGCTCCTCGCGGGCGAGCGGAGGAACGTCTGCGCCGTCGGCGACGACGACCAGGCCATCTACGGCTGGCGCGGCGCCGAGGTGCGGAACATCCTGCGGTTCGAGCGGCACTTCCCGGGCGCGAAGGTCGTGCCCCTCGAGGAGAACTACCGCTCCACGGGCCACATCCTCGACTGCGCGAACGCGGTCATCGCGAAGAACCCGGGCCGCAGGCCGAAGCGTCTCTTCACCGCCGCCGGCCCGGGCGCGCGCGTGCGCGTCGCGGCGCTCGAGGGCGAGGAGGAGGAGGCGCGCTTCGTCGCGGAGGAGCTTGCGCGCCTCCGGCGCGAGGGGCGCCCGTGGAAGGACTTCGGGGTCCTGTACCGCCTGAACGCGCAGTCGCGGCCCATCGAGGAGGCCCTGCGGGCGGCGTCGATGCCGTACGCCGTCCACGGCGGCCCGGCCTTCTTCGACCGCGCCGAGGTGCGGGACCTCCTCGCGTACCTCAAGGTCTGCGCCGGGCCCGAGGACGAGGTCTCGCTCGCCCGCATCGTGAACGTTCCGGCGCGCGGGATCGGCGACGCCTCGCTCGAGCGCGTGCACGCGTTCGCCGTCGCGGAGGGAGTGCACCTCCTCGACGCGCTCGGGCGCGCGGCCGAGGTGACGGACCTCCCGCGCGGCGCCGCCGACCGCATCGCGGCGTTCGTCGCGCTCGTCGAGAGGTACCGCGCGCGCTTCGGCGACGGCCGCCTCGCCGAGGCGGCCCGCGCGCTCGTGGCGGAGGTGGACCTCTACGCACACGCCCGCGGCACGGTGCAGTCGTTCGAGGCGGGCCAGCGCAAGGTGGACGCCATCGACGGCCTCCTCCGGTCGCTCGAGTCCTTCGAGGCGCGCGCCGCGCGCCCCTCGCTCGCGGCGTGGCTCCAGCGCCTCGCCCTCGACTCGCGCGCCGATGAGGACCCGGAGGACGGCGACGGCGTCTCGCTCATGACGCTGCACTCGGCGAAGGGGCTCGAGTTCCCGGTCGTCTTCCTCGTCGGCGTGGAGGAGGACCTCCTCCCGTCGGCGGGGATCCAGGGGGAGGCGCGCGACCTCGCCGAGGAGCGCCGGCTCGCCTACGTGGGGATCACCCGGGCGAGGGAGCGGCTCTACCTGACGCGCGCGGCGGCGCGCATGCGGAGGGGGAAGGTGATCCCCCGGACGCCGTCGCGGTTCCTCGACGATCTGCCGCCCGAGGCGCACGAGAAGGTGGATCCGGCGGCGCAGGAGCCGCGCGAGGACGTCGCGGCGGTGGCTGCAGGCGTGCTCGCGGGCTTCCGCGCGCGGCTCGGGGCCGAGAAGGCTTGACAGTCCGGCGTCCCTCCTCTAAAACGCGCGTTTCCAAATCGGATTTCCCGGGAAACCCATGTCCAAAGGCACCACCCACAGCACCACCAAGGCCGAGGCGCTCAAGGGCCGCAAGTGGTGGGTCGTGGACGCGAACGACAAGACCGTCGGCCGCCTCGCGAGCCGCGTCGCGTCCATCCTGAAGGGCAAGCACAAGCCCTCCTACACGCCGTCCCTCGACACGGGCGACTTCGTCGTGGTCGTGAACGCCGCCAAGGCGCGCTTCACCGGCAAGAAGGAGACGGACAAGACCTTCTTCTCGCACACCATGCACCCCGGCGGCGCGAAGCACACGCCGATGAAGGACATCCGCGAGCGGCACCCCGAGGACATCCTCCTGAACGCGGTTCGCCGCATGCTGCCGCGCAACGCGCTCGGCCGGCAGATGATGACGAAGCTGAAGGTCTACCCGGGCGACAAGCACCCGCACGTCGCGCAGAAGCCCGAGGCGCTCAACCTCCCGCAGTAAGGATCCGAAATGGCCACGCAGCCGAACATCTCCGTGGGCAGGCGCAAGGAGTCCGTTGCGCGCGTCCGCATCGCGCCCGGCACGGGCAACATCACCATCAACGGCCGCACGATGGACGAGTACTTCGGCCGCGAGACGTCGAAGATGATCCTCGTCGAGCCGCTGAAGCTCGTCGATCAGATGGGCAAGCTCGACGTGTTCGTGCGCGCCACCGGCGGCGGCCTCTCCGGCCAGGCCGGCGCGATCCGCCACGGCATCAGCCGGGCGCTCTGCGAGCTCAACCCGGAGTTCCGCCCGGTGCTCAAGAAGGCCGGGTTCATGACGCGCGACGCGCGCGCCGTCGAGCGCAAGAAGTACGGCCGCCCCGGCGCCCGCAAGCGGTTCCAGTTCTCGAAGCGCTAGACGCGAGTCCTTCCCGCGTCCGCCCGCCGGCTCCGCTCCTCTCAGCGTGGCCGGCGGTCGTGTCTTCGGCGTAATCCAACGCCGAAGGGCGCCGCCCGGGCGAAGCGATCCGCCCGAAGCGGGCGCCCGCGAGCGACGTCCCCACGAAAAACAACCGCCGGCCACGCGAGAGGTGCGTGCCGGCGGCGCGAGCGAGCTGCGTCGCTCTCTAGCGCTTC
>DASSQM010000309.1:0-6801 GCA_035702465.1 Anaeromyxobacter sp.
CGAGGCGGGGTCGAACGCGGAGAACCTGCGCCGCGCCCTGCTCGCCTTCTACGCCTCGCGCGGCGGCGCGCGCGCCCGCCCGTCCATCGCGATCGTCGCCCGGCCCGGCGACGCCCAGATCGGCGAGCTGCGCCGGCTCGCCGCGCACTTCCGGCAGATGGGCCACGAGGCGAGGAACCTCGTCCCCGCCGAGTGCGAGCCGGAGCGCTGGGACGTCCTCTACCGGCACGTCTGGGCGAGCCGCGTGGACCCGGGCGCGCCGTTCGCGCGGGCGCTCCGCGAGCCCGGGAAGTACGTGCTCGCGAACCCGGTGAACGGGCTCCTCGAGGCGAAGGCGCTCTTCGCGCGCCTCTCCGAGTGCGCCGCGGACGCGGCGCTCGCCGCGCGGGCCGGCCTCGACGCGGACGAGCGCGGCGCGGCGGCGCGGCTGCCCCTCACGCGCCGGCTCGACGACGCCGTCGCGGCGCGCATCGTGAAGGAGCGGCCGCGCTGGGTGGTGAAGCGGAGCTGGGACTACGGCGGGAAGAGCGTCCACCTCGGCGCCGAGCTCTCGGACGACGCCTGGGCGCGCGCGGTCGAGGAGGCGCTCCGCGACGGGCGCGGCGGCGGCTTCGTCGCGCAGGAGCGCGTCTTCGCGGCGCGGCGTCCCGCGACGCGCATCGCGCCCGAGGGGACGACGCGCGGCGAGCTCTACCGGGACGTCTCGACGTACTGCGGGCTCGGCAGCGCGCGGCCCCACGGCTCCGTCGTGCGCGCTGCCGCGTCACCCATCGTCAACATCCTCGGCGGCGGAGGGCTCGCGCCGGTCGTACCCGAGGACGTCCACGAGGCCCTCCGATGATCGTCGGCGAGGCGAAGCAGACGCGGGTGGTCATGGGAAGGCTCGAGAAGGGCGAACCCGTCGTCGAGAAGCTCGTCGAGCTGGCGCGCTTCGAGAAGATCGACTGCGGGTTCGTGCGCGGCCAGGGCGCCGTCGAGGAGATCTTCCTCGAGCGCTACGACGAGGGCGGGCGGCGCTACGTCCCGCTCGCGACGGCCGGCGGGGCGGACGGGCCGTGGGAGCTCGTGTCGCTCCAGGGGAACGTGTCGCTCCGCGACGGCCAGCCCGAGGTGAGGCTCTGGGCGGTGATCGCGACCGTGCTCGGGGCGCGGCCGCAGGTGCTCGCGGGCCAGCTCGCCGCGGCGCGGGCCGTCTTCGTGGAGTTCGCGGTGGACGTCTGCGACGACGGCGACCTCGAGCGCCGCGACGACGCCGTCACCGGCCTCCCGCTGTGGCGTCCGCCACGGCGCCGCTAGGCGCCGGACATCACGCTCACGGCGGCGGCAGTGGCGGCCGGGAATCACGGGAACCGGCTGCCGCCGTGAAGTCCGCGATCGACGGGACGCCGGCGAGGACCTCCACCGGTCGGCCGCTGTCGTTCGTGTCGACGTGCACCACGAGCGCCCGCGGCCACGCGCGCGCGTAGCCGTTCACGTGCGCCGGCTCGTTGTCGAAGGCGAGGACCACGGGTCCGAGCTGGTCGACCTGCGCGCAGGCGGCGGCCTTCCACGCGTCGTCGCCGAGCGCGTCGTCGCGCTTCATGAGGAGGCGTACGCGCGAGCGATCCGGCGCGGGGAACCCGTGGCGCACGAGCGCGTCGACCGTGCCCGGCTCCATGCGCGCGGGGCGGCCGGTGACGTACGCGATCGTCGGCCCGGCCGCCGCGACCGCGCGCACGAAGTCGGCGGCGCCCGGGGTGGGCACGTCGAGCCGGCAGTACGCGCTCGTGAAGAACCGCTCGGCCCAGAACTCGCGCGCGGGCACCCTGTGGTGCCGGGCGAGGTCGGGCGGGAGGCCGGCGGCGACGAGCGCGTCCTCGATGTCCCAGCCGCGCCAGTGCTCGGGCGCGGCGCCGCGGAGGACCGGGAGCCCGGCGCGCTCGCCGTACTCGCGCAGGATGCGGGCCTGGCGCGGCCGGTTGTCGAGGAGGGTGGAGTCGAGGTCGAACACCGCCACCGCGCCCGGCGCGGCCGCCCGCGCGCGCGCGAGGGCCGCTCCCAGGATCCGCTGCTGCTCCTCGGGGCGGGCGCGGCGGGGCATGCCCGAACGTAGGGCGCACGCTCCCCGCGGGGAAACGCTCCGGATGTGTGTGCGCTCCCACGTCCACGGGACGCCGCGCGTTTGGGGGTCACGGTGAGTCTTGGTATCGTCGCCGGGTGCCGGAGCCCTCGAAGATCCTCGTCGTCGACGACTCGCCGGCGCAGCTCGACTGGCTCGTCCAGGTCCTCGTGAAGGAGGGCTACTCCGTCGCGACCGCCGCCGACGGGAAGGACGCGATCCGCAAGGTCCGCAGCGATCCGCCGGACCTCGTCCTGCTCGACATGATCCTCCCGGACATGGACGGGCTCGAGGTGCTGCGCATCGTGAAGGCCCGTCCGGACGAGGCGTTCATCCCCGTGATCATCCTCTCCGTGAAGTCGGACCTCGACACCAAGGTGGCGGGCCTGCGCATCGGCGCGGACGACTTCCTCGCGAAGCCGTTCGCGGAGGCGGAGATCCTGGCGCGCTGCGCGGCGATGCTGCGCATCAAGCACCTCCAGGAAAAGCTGCGCGACGCGCAGAGGAAGCTCGAGGAGCAGAGCATCACCGACGCCCTCACGGGCCTCAAGAACCGCCGGTTCTTCGACGAGCGGCTTCGCGAGGAGTTCAAGCGGGCGCAGCGGTACGGCGACTTCCTGTCGCTCATCATGATCGACCTCGACCATTTCAAGGACGTGAACGACCGGTACGGCCACCAGGCCGGCGACGTCGTCCTGCGCGAGGCGGCGACGCTCCTGCGGGGCTCCATCCGCGATCCGGACATCTGCGCGCGTTACGGCGGCGAGGAGTTCGCGGTCATCCTGCCCAAGACGCACATGCAGGGCGCGCTCACGGTGGCGGAGCGCGTGTGGAAGGCGCTCGGCGCGAAGGAGTACCCGCTGCCGGCCGGCGCGAGCGCCACGCAGACGATCGTGCAGGTCACGGCGTCGCTCGGCGTCGCCTTCTACCCGTCGAAGGACATCTCCTCGGGCGAGCTCCTCCTGCGCTTCGCCGACCAGGCGCTCTACCAGGCGAAGCAGGCGGGCCGGAACAACATCTGCCTCTTCCAGGCCCAGGCGTACCGCTACGACGCCCCCAAGGCCTGAGGCGGGAATCCTGACGTAAATCAATGCAACAGTGGGGTACCGACGGGGTAGCCTCCACCCTGGGGTAAGGTGGACCCAGGTCCGAAACCCCGAAACGCCTCGGAATGAGGGCTCCCCGGGTCCGGTGGGACTGGACCGGCCGATGCACCGCCAACGGGGGCCGATGGAAGCGCAGATCGCACAGCTCGAAGGACAGATCCGCTGTGAGGTGGCCGCCGAGACGACGCTCCTCGTCGTCGACGACGACGAGCACGTCCGCCGTGCGCTGCGCCGCGTCCTCCGCCGTGCGAAGTGCCGCGTCCTCGACGCGCCCGACGCCGCCGCGGCGCTCGCCATCCTCGAGACGGAGCGGGTCCAGGCGGTCGTGTCCGACTACCGGATGCCCGGCATGTCCGGCGTCGAGTTCCTGCGCGCCGTGAAGGACCGCTGGCCGCGCGTGCAGCGCGTGCTGCTCACCGGGCAGGCCGACTCGACCGCGATCGAGGAGGCGGTGAACCAGTCCGAGATCTTCCGGTTCATCTGGAAGCCGTGGGACGACGGCCACCTCCTCATCACCATCCAGAGCGCCATCGACCAGTACTGGATCGTCGACGAGAACCACCGGCTCCAGGCGCTCATCGCGGAGCGCAACGCCGCGCTCGAGAAGCTGAACCGCGATCTGGACGGGAAGCTCGTCGCGCGCTCGCAGATGCTCGTGCGCGCCGCGCAGGAGTGGCGCGCCTGCTTCGACGCGATCGGCGACCCGCTCGCGATCCTGCGGTCCGGCGGCTGCGAGGTGATCCGAGCGAACACCGCGTTCGCGCGCGCCGCGGGGGTCGCGCCGGTGATGCTGTCCGGGCTCCGGTGCGCCGATCACGCGTACGGCACGCTCCCGTGCCCGTCCCGCTGCGCCATGCCGGCGGCGGGCGCGGAGCGGGAGACCGCCTTCGGCGATCGCACCTGGCTCGTCCGCTCCTTCCCGTTCGAGGCCGAGGACGCGCTCGTCGTCGTCTTCAAGGACGTGACCGACGAGCGCGAGGTCTCGCGCAGGCTCTTCCAGGCGGAGAAGATGTCCGCGGTCGGTCAGCTCGCCGGCGGCGTCGCGCACGAGATCAACAACCCGCTCGGCGGGATCCTCGCCTTCGCGCAGCTCATGGCGCGCGAGGAGCGCTCGGCGGAGGACGCCGAGAACCTGAAGCTCATCCAGGACGCCGCGCTGCGCGCGAAGCGCATCGTGGAGAGCCTGCTCCGCTTCTCGCGCCGCCCGCAGGAGGCGGAGAAGGGGCCGGTGGACCTCGCCAAGGTGGCGGAGGAGGCCCTCGTCCTCGTCGGCCCGCAGATGAAGAGCGTCGAGATCGTGCGGGGCTTCGCCGGCCCCGCCGTCGTGCTCGGCAACGCGAACCAGCTCCAGCAGATCGCCCTGAACCTGATGGTGAACGCGGTGCAGGCCATGCAGGGCAAGGGGACGCTCACCGTCGCCGTCGGAGCCGCCGGCGCCGGCCGCGTGAAGCTGTCGGTCGCGGACACCGGCCCGGGCGTCCGCCCGGAGATCGCCAAGCGCATCTTCGAGCCGTTCTTCACCACCAAGGCGGAGGGGCAGGGGACCGGACTCGGCCTCTCCATCTGCTACCAGATCGCAGAGGAGCACGGCGGCTCGATCAAGCTCGAGCAGCCGGCCCACGGCGGCGCGTGCTTCGTGCTCGAGCTGCCGGCCGTGCAGCCCAAGTGAGAGAGGAAGGCGCGTCATGACGGAGTCCATGGAGAAGCCCGCCCGCGTGCTCGTGGTCGACGACGAGCCGACGCTGCTGCGCGCGCTCGAGTCGCTCCTGCGGAAGAAGGGCCACGACGTGGTGGGGCTCGAGTCCCCGATCGCCGCCACCCAGCGCCTCGCGCAGGAGGACTTCGACGTCGCGCTCCTCGACATCAAGATGCCGCAGCTCTCCGGGCTCGAGCTCCTGTCCGCCGTGAAGCACCGCCGCCCCGAGGTCGAGGTCATCATGATGACCGGCCACGCGACGGTGGAGACGGCGCTCGCGGCGGTGAGGTCCGGCGCGTACGACTACCTGACGAAGCCGTTCGAGGACGTCGAGATCGTGGCCCGCTCCGTCTCGAAGGCCATCGAGCGCAAGGCGCTCTTCGATCGCAACCGCGAGCTCGAGAACCGGCTTCGCCGGCAGGAGGGGGGCCCGCCCGAGGGGCTCGTCGGGAACTCCGCCGGGATGCGCGAGGTGGTGCGCATGGTCGAGGCGGTCGCGTACAGCGCCGCGACCGTGCTCGTCACGGGCGAGTCCGGCACCGGCAAGGAGCTCGTCGCGCGAGCGCTCCACGCGCGCAGCCCGCGCAACGGCCACCCGTTCGTCGCGCTGAACTGCGGCGCGCTCACCGAGACACTGCTCGAGTCCGAGCTGTTCGGCCACGTGAAGGGCGCGTTCACGGGCGCGCAGCGCGACCAGAAGGGCCTCTTTGACGCGGCCGACGGCGGCACCATCTTCCTCGACGAGATCGGCGACATCCCGCCCGCCACGCAGGTGCGCCTGCTCCGCGTGCTCCAGGAGGGCGAGTTCAAGCGCGTCGGCGCGGCGGACTCGATGAAGGTCGACGTGCGGGTGATCGCCGCCACGCACCGCGACCTGCCCAAGCTCGTGAAGGCCGGCAAGTTCCGCGAGGACCTGTTCTACCGCCTCAACGTCATCAACATCCCGCTCCCGTCGCTGCGGGACCGCGCCGACGACATCCCGCTGCTCGCGTACCACTTCCTGCGCCGCTACGCCGAGCGGCTCGGCAAGAAGGTGCGCACGCTCTCCCCGGAGGCGATCGAGCTGCTCGGGAGCTACCGCTGGCCCGGCAACGTGCGCGAGCTCGAGAACGCGATCGAGCGTGCGGTGGTGCTCTGCCGCGCCGACGCGATCACGGCGGCCGACCTGCCGCCCGCGGTCACCGGCCGGACCGCCCCGCTCGTGCGGGAGGCGCCCGCGACCGGCGAGGAGGGCGCCTGGCTCGCCCTCTCCTACGCCGCCGCGAAGGAGCAGTCGCTGCGCCGGTTCGAGAAGGGCTACGTCGAGACGCTCATGAAGGCCTGCGACAACAACATCTCCGCGGCCGCCCGCAAGGCCGGCATGGATCGCTCGAACTTCAAGCGCGTCCTCCGCAAGTACCGGACCGACGTCGAGCCCGAGAGCGGCGAGGACGAGCAGAGCCGGGCGACGGGCTAGAGGGCGGGGGGACCGGAGGGGATCCAGGCGGCGCGGCGCGAGCCGGGCCGCCTTTTCTTCACGAAGGCGGCGACACGCGCGCCCCGGACCGGGCGCTCCCCCGCAGGGACCTGAGGAGACGCCCCCACCCGAGCATCCGGACGCGAACGGTTCGGCGATCCGCGAGAACCGGGGAGGCGAGAACGTGAACGCTGCAATCCTGGCGGCCGGACTGCTGCTCGCGGCGTCTCCGCGCGCGGGCGGCGAGAAGCTCTGGGGAACGTGGCGGCTCGTCAGCTTCACCCGGACGTACACCGAGACCGGGCAGACGGCGGACGCATTCGGAAAGGAGCCTCAGGGCTTCATCAGCTACGGGCGCGACGGGCGGATGACGGTGCTCATCGTCAAGTCCGGACGGCCGAAGGTCGGCGACGTCGCGGCGATCGACGACGCGACGCGCGTCGAG
>DASSQM010000310.1:0-6633 GCA_035702465.1 Anaeromyxobacter sp.
CTCGCCGCCGTGGCCTTCGCGACGCCCTCGAACGCGCGGCGCCCGCTCGTGCTCCTCACCGGCGCGCTCGTCCACGCGGGCGGCGTCGCCTGGCTCTTCGCGGCGTCGCCCGCGGCGCGGCGCGGCACCTGGCTCGCCCTCGACCCCATCGGCCAGGTGACGCTCCTCACCACCACCATCCTGTTCGTGGCCGCCTCCGTGTACGCGCAGGGCTACCTCGCGCGCCGGCACGACCGCGACAACCGCGTCTTCGTGGGCGGCCTCCTCGCGCTCCTCGGCTCGATGACGACGGTGGCGCTCTCGCACCACCTCGGCCTCACGTGGGTGGCCATGGAGGCGAGCACGCTCGCCACCGCGCCGCTCATCTACTTCAACCACAACGCGCGCTCGCTCGAGGCGGCCTGGAAGTACCTCCTCATCGGGTCGCTCGGCATCGCGCTCGCGCTCCTCGGCACGTTCTTCCTCGCGCTCGCCGGCGCCGGCCCCGGCGGCCCGCGCACGCTGTTCGTGGAGGAGCTGGTGGCGGCGGGCCCGTCGCTCTCGCGTCCCTGGGTGCGCGCCGCCTTCATCTTCCTCCTCGTCGGCTACGGCACGAAGATGGGCCTCGCGCCGCTGCACTCGTGGAAGCCGGACGCCTACGGCGAGGCGCCGGGGCTCCTCGGCGCGCTGCTCGCCGGCGGGCTCACGAACTTCGCGTTCCTCGCGCTCGTGCGCGTGTTCCAGGTGACGCGCGCCGCCGGCGAGGACCCCTTCGCGCGCGACGCGCTCGTCGGACTCGGGCTCTTCTCGGTGGGCCTCGCCGCCGTGTTCGTCGTCGGCCAGAAGGACTTCAAGCGGATGCTGGCGTACTCCAGCGTCGAGCACATGGGCATCCTCGCGCTCGGCATCGGCCTCGGCGGGGGCGCCGCGGCGGGCGCGTTCTTCCACTGCCTCAACAACGGCCTCACGAAGGGCGTCGTGTTCCTCTCCGCGGGGAACATCCACCGCGCGTTCGGGTCGAAGACCACCGACGAGGTGCGGGGCGCGGCGCGGCTCCTCCCGCTCTCCGGGCCGCTCTTCCTCGCCGGATTCCTCGCCGTCACGGGCTCGCCGCCGTTCAGCCCCTTCTTCAGCGAGTTCGCCATCCTGAACGGCGCGTTCGGCGCAGGGCGGTTCGCCGTCGGCGCGCTCTTCCTCGCCTTCCTCGCCGTCATCTTCGTGGGCATGGGGACCACGGTGCTCGCCGTCGTGCAGGGCGATCCGGGCCGGCCGGCGCGCGGGCGCATCACGCGCGATCACTGGCTCATGGCGGCGCCGCCGCTCGTGCTCATGATCGTCGTGCTCGTCCTCGGGCTGTTCCTGCCGCAGCCGCTCAAGGACCTCTTCGGCGCGGCGGCGGCGCTCGTCGGCGGGCGGTGGGAGTGACCATGGCCGAAGCCCTCCACAAGCCGTCGAGCGGGGAGGTCCTCGAGACCTGGAACGGCGAGGCCGTGCTCGCGCGCGACGTGCCCGTCCTCCCCGTCGAGCGGTTCCGGCGCGCCGTGATCGAGGTGCTGCGCCGGGGCGGCCGGCTCTCCGCGCTGTTCGGGCGCCCCGCCGGCGATCGGATCCTGCTCACGGCGGTGCTCGCCGACGACCCCGAGGGCAAGCTCGGGCTCCTCTCCGCCGAGGTCGACCGCGCCTACCCGGCGCTGTCGTCCGAGGTCCCCGCGGCGCAGGGGTTCGAGCGCGAGCTCGCCGAGCAGTGGGGGATCCGCCCCGAGGGACACCCCTGGCTGAAGCCGCTCCGGTTCGAGCCGCCGCTGCGCTCCGGGCCGGACGCGTTCGGCCGCAAGGACCCCGGCGCCACGCTGCCGGGCGAGTACCCGTTCTTCCAGGTCCGGGGCGAGGAGGTGCACGAGGTCGCCGTCGGCCCGGTGCACGCAGGCATCATCGAGCCCGGGCACTTCCGGTTCCAGTGCCACGGCGAGAAGGTGTTCCACCTCGAGATCGTGCTCGGGTACCAGCACCGCGGCGTCGAGGAGCTGCTCCGCGGCGGCCCGGACCGCCGCTCCCTCGCGCTCGCCGAGTCGATCGCCGGGGACACCGCGGTCGGCCACGCGCTCGCGTACGTGAAGGCGGTCGAGTCGCTCTCGGGGAAGCTCCCCGCGGCACGGGCGCTCGCGCTGCGCGGCATCGGCCTCGAGCTCGAGCGCGTCGCGAACCACGTCGGCGACCTCGGCGCGCTCGCGGGCGACGTCGGCTTCCTGCCCACGGCCTCCTACTGCGGCGCGCTGCGCGCGGACTTCCTGAATGCGCTCGCCGAGATCTGCGGCAGCCGGTTCGGGCGCTCGCTCGTGGTGCCCGGCGGCGTGAAGGCCGACCTCTCGCCGGACGAGGCGCGCGCGCTCGCCGCCCGCGTGCGCGGGTCGTGGGAGCGCGTGAAGGGCGCGTCCTCGCTGCTCTTCGAGTCGCCGTCCGTCCGGGCGAGGTTCGAGGGCACCGGCACGGTGTCGCGCGAGGCGGCGCTCGAGCTCGGCCTCGTCGGCCCCGCGGCGCGAGCGAGCGGCGTCGACCGCGACGTCCGGCGCGACCACGCGTTCGGCATCTACCGCTACGTGCACGTCCCGGTGACGACGGCCGACTCCGGCGACGTCCTGGCGCGCGCGCTCGTCCGCGCCGTGGAGTCGGAGCGGAGCGTGGAGTTCGTGGCGTCGCAGCTCGAGAACCTGCCCGAGGGCGAGGCGCGCGGCTCGACCGGCGCGCTCCGGCCGGGGTCGCTCGTCGTCTCGCTCGTGGAGGGCTGGCGCGGGGAGATCGCGCACGTCGCGGTGACGGACGAGCGCGGCCGGTTCGAGCGGTACAAGGTGAAGGACCCGTCCTTCCACAACTGGTTCGGCCTCGCCCTGGCGCTCCGCGACGGCCAGATCTCCGACTTCCCGCTCTGCAACAAGAGCTTCAACCTGTCGTACGCGGGGCACGATCTGTGATCGACATCCTCAAGTTCAGGGTCGCCTACGGGCGCCAGACGGTGGCCTTCCCCGAGGGCCCGGCGAAGTTCCCCTCGCGGTTCCGGGGGCGTCCGGTCGTGGACGCCTCGCGCTGCGGCGACGGCTGCGCCGCGTGCGCCGACGCCTGCCCGACGGAGGCGATCGTCGACGCCGGCAAGCCGACCATGCGCATCGACCTCGGCCGCTGCCTCTTCTGCGGCGACTGCGCGACGGCGTGCCCGCCGGGCGTCGTCCGCTTCGGGACGGACCACCGGCTCGCGGCGCGCTCGCGCGAGGACCTCCTCGTCGCGAAGGACGAGCCCGTGCTCGCCGCCGCGCTCGACGCGAAGATGAGGAAGCTGTTCGGGCGCTCGCTCAAGCTCCGCCAGGTGTCCGCGGCGGGCTGCAGCGGCTGCGAGGCCGAGCTGAACGCCACGGGCAACATCCAGTTCGACGCGGGGCGGTTCGGGATCCAGTTCGTCGCGTCGCCCCGGCACGCGGACGGCATCGTCGTCACGGGGCCCGTCTCGGAGAACATGCGGGTCGCCCTCCTCAAGACGTACGAAGCGGTGCCCGCACCGAAGCTCGTCGTCGCGGTGGGAGCGTGCGCGATCTCCGGCGGCGCCTTCTGCGGGTCGCCCGCGGCGCACGACGGCGCGGCGAACGCGCTCGCGGAGATCGGGGTCCCGGTGGATCTGTACGTCCCCGGCTGCCCGCCGCACCCGATCACGTTCCTCGACGGGATGCTGAGGCTGCTGGGGCGGCTGGGCTGAGGTGAGCGGACGGGGGTCCCGACCCCGACCCCGACCCCGACCGCGACCCCAACCTCGACCCGTGCTCAGCGAGTTCACCCGGGTGAACTCGGAGCCGCTCGCATCGGCGCCGTCGCGCGTCGGTCTCGCCCGCGGCCGCCGCGGTGTGCGCCGCGGACCAGCCGGTCGGGCCGATCATCGAGATCTCGCGTGATCGCGCGCCGCGCTGCTGCGGCACGGCGGTCGCATCTGCGCTGGGGACGTCCAAGAGGAGCGCACATGTCCCTGACGACGAGATCCCTGTGCACAGACGTCGCGCTTCCGCAGGCACCGCCCGAGCCATCCCGCGCCGAGCCCGACGTTCGCACAGGACTTCGCGCGGCCCGGACGTGCCGTGCGTCGGCGCTTTCCCCGGTCGATGCCGTCGCGTCGCGCTCCCCCGACGTGCTCTCGTTCGAGGGTCTCGCGGCGACCGTCGAGGACGCGCGCGCGGCAGCCCTCGTCCGGTCCGACGGGCCGCCTGACCCCACCGTGTTCGACGCGCTCCGCGCGCGCCTCGTGAAGGCGAGCGCGAACCTGCCACCTTCCTACCGGACCGCCGTCGCCGACCCGCTCCTGCGTGTTCTGGACGAGCTCGGCCCGCGCCGGTTCTCGCGCCTCCTGGCCCAGGATCCGCAGCGCGAGGGCGCCGCGCGGCTCCTGCTCGATGTCTCGCAGGCGGTGCTGCAGCACGGCGAGCGCTATGCGCCGCGCGCGACCGATGCGTTCCAGGAGGTCGTGAGCGACCTGTACGACGGGTTCCTGTCCGCGGAGAGCCGGCGCGGCGTGAAGCCGCCGGACCACGGCGTCGCCGCGCCGCTCGTGAAATGGGGCAGCGCCGAGGCCGGCCCCTACACCTGGCCCGCGGACGCGACCGCGTCCCTCGGCGCGAGGACGGCCGTCGTGAGCCTTCCGGCGGCGAACGCCCGCGGCGGGGTCCTCGCCTGGGCGGCGCTCGCGCACGAGACGGCGGGGCACGACATCCTCGACGCCGACGACGGCCTGCGCGACGAGCTCGCGGGAGCGGTCCGCGCGCGCCTCCTCGGGGCGCACATGCCGCCCGCGATCGCGGATTACTGGTCGAGCCGGATCGACGAGACCGCGTCCGACGTGCTCGGCGTCCTCAACATGGGGCCCGCGGCGGCGGTCGGGCTGATCGGCTACTTCCGCGGGCTGAACGGCGCGTGGAACGGGAAGCCCTCGCTCCGGAACGTCGGACCCGCGGACGATCCGCACCCCGCCGACATCGCGCGCGCCTACCTCGGCGCGGAGACCGTGCGGCTGCTCTCGTTCGACGGCGCGGGCCGGTGGGCCGACCGCCTCTCCGCGGAGGCGGATCGCGATCTCGGCCAGATCCGGCTCGGCGGCGTGGCCGTCGCGCCCGAGGTGGCGAAGCGGTCGGCGGCGATCGTGGCGGAGGCGATCGCCCAGACGCGGCTCCGCGCGCTCGACGGGCGCGCGTTCCAGGACATCCAGGACTGGCGGAACGCCGACGAGGCGATCGTGGCTTCGCTGCGGACGGAGCTCGGGGAGCGCGCCGCGCCGTTCGCGAGCGCCAGCGCACGGCCGCTCGCGGGTCCCTACGCGGAGGGAGCGTACGCCGCGCACGCGGTGGCGGCGGGCGTGTACGAGGCCGTCGGCGGTGCCGAGAGCCCCGAGCAGGCGATGAGCGGGATGATCGCGATGCTCGACGAGATGCACGAGCGGAATCCGGCGTGGACGCCGGATGGGACGGCTGCTCGCGTGGCGTGAGGGGCAACGGCAAGGTGGCCCCGACCCCGACCTCGACGCCGATCGCGACGGCCGCCGCAGCCGCATTTGCGAACCTGGCGAGCCTTGTCGGGTCCTCCCACGTCAACCCCCGCCGCAGCGCGGTAGTCTTCGTCCATGTCCCCCGCGCCCTCCGACCACGATCGCGATCTCGCCCGCGCGTTCGACCACCAGGCCGCCGCGTTCGAGGCGGCGAAGGTCCAGCGGGACAAGGAGTCCCTCGCGCGCTTCGTCGCGTTCGCGGCGATCCCGCGCGGCGGGCGTGTGCTCGACGCCGGCTGCGGGCCAGGGCTCGTCGCCGAGGCCTTCCTGGAGGGGGGCTGCGACGCCCTCGGGGTGGACCTGTCCGCGGAGATGATCCGCCGCGCGAGGGCGCGCTGCGAGCGGTTCGGAGATCGCGCGCGGTTCGAGCAGCTCTCGCTGTTCGATCTCGATCTCGGCGAGCCGCTCGACGCCGCGCTCTCGCGCAACGTCATCCACCACGTCGAGGACCCGCAGGCTTTCGTGGAGCGACAGGCGGCGCTCGTCCGGCCGGGCGGCGCCGTGCTCGCGTTCGACCTCGTCACCGACCCCGAGCCCGCCGGCCGCGCCTTCGCGCACGCGATCGAGCGCGATCGCGACCGCACGCACGTGCGCACGCTCACGCCGGGCGAGCTCGTCGACCTCCTCGTCCGCGCCGGCCTCGAGGACGTGCGCCTCGCGGAGGAGCCGCTGCTGCTCGACTTCGACGAGTGGTTCGACCGCGGCTCGCCGGCCGTGCCGAAGGAGGCGGTCCGGGCGCGGCTCGTCAAGGGGACCGCGCGCAGCTTCCGGCCGTCCGCGCGACCCGACGGCGGCGTGGACCTCCGGGTCGCGCGGGCGATGGTGCGGGGCACCAAGCCCGCGTAGCCTCGCGATCGCGCGATCGGGTTACTGACCGTGAATCGCGGTCGCGGTCGGCGTCGCGGTCGCGGTCGGCGTTCGTTCACGCCGCTCTCACACCCCCGCCGGCGGCCCCCCGGAGTGCGCCGACGCCTCCTCGACGTGCGCCGGCAGCGCGAGCGGCTCCTGCGGCATGATCACCCAGAGCGCGACGTAGACCACGAGCCCCCAGAACCCGAGCAAGGTGCCGAGCACGAACGCGA